>NZ_JTKZ01000726.1:0-14440 GCF_000799035.1 Delftia sp. ZNC0008 | reverse complement strand
CTGCATTCACTGCAGGTGCATGGGCTGGAGGCGGGTTCGCGGCAGTCATGGTGGCGGTCTCCTTGGGTGGTTCAGGGGGCAAGGGCGGGACGGCGAATCGGCAGGTCGGCAGGTCGGCAGGTCGGCGCAGATTCAGCGGCCCAGGTAGCGCGGCACGCGCTTTTCCTTGAAGCTGAGCAGGCCTTCGGCTGCATCGGCCGTGCTCGCGGCCAGGGCTGCGGCCATGGCTTCCAGTGCGGCGGGTGCGTCTTCGCCGGCGGCGGCATTGATCAGTTGCTTGGTCAGCTGCAGTGCCACGGGCGCCTGGCCTGCCATGTCGTGGGCCAACGCAGCAGCGCGCAGGCCCAGTTCGCTGGCCGGCACCCGTTCATGCACCAGCCCGCAGGCCAGCGCCTGATCGGCGGACAGCCGCACGCCGCCCAGGGCCAGGTACTTCGCGTGGCCGGGGCCGATCAGCCGCACCAGCCGCTGCGAGCCGGACCAGCCGGGACAGGTGGCGATCGATGCCTCTGGCAGCGCGAACTGCGCCGTATCGACGGCGATGCGCACATCGCTGGTGATGGCCAGCTCCAGCCCGCCGCCGAACGCATGGCCGTTGAGCGCCGCAATCACGGGCTGGCGCAGCCGCGCCCACCGGTCGAACACCTGGTGGCCGCGGCGCACCCACTGCCGCCACATGTCCAGCGGCTGCAGCGCGGCCCAGGCATGGATGTCGGCGCCCGCGCAAAAGGCTCTGTCGCCACGGCCGGTCAGCACCACGGCACGGATGGCGCCATCGGCCTCGATCTCGCGCGCCATGTGCTCCAGTGCGTCGAGCATGCAGGGGGTCAGCGCGTTGAGCCTTGTGGGCCGGTCTATCGTGACCTGGGCCACGGGGCCCTGGCGCACCAGTTGAACCAGGGTCTCAGCCACGGCGGACCTCCCGGGCCTGCAGGGCCAGGCCAAAGGGCGCATCGTGGAACAGGCGCTCATCCATTCGCCGCAGGTCGGGCGCCACCTGCAGCGCCATGCCGGCCTGCTCCAGCACATCGCGCTGCAGGTCCACGCCGGGCGCGATCTCGCGCACGACCAGTCCCTGGTCTTCGAGGTCGATGACGCAGCGCTCGGTCACATAGCGCACCCGCTGCCCGCGCTGGCGCCCGACCAGGCCGCTGAAGCTGATGTGCTCGGCCGTGCCGACGAACTTGCGCGTGCCGCCCTCCTCGAGGATGTCCAGCCGCCCGTCTCCCACGCGCAGCCTGGCGCCGGCCGTGAAAAGTCCGCAGAAGACGATGCGCCGCGCATGGGCCGTGATATCCACAAAGCCGCCGCAGCCGGCCGTCAGATAGGGCCTGGCGCCCAGCCGCGAGACATTGACGCTGCCATCGCCATCCACCTGCAGGAAGGACAGCAGCGTCACATCGAAGCCCCCGCCCTGGAAATAGGTGAACTGCTGGGGCGAGGCCACGATGGCATCGGCATTGGCCGCGCAGCCAAAGGCAAAGCCCAGCAGCGGCATGCCGCCGACGGCGCCCTGCTCTATCACCCAGGTCACCTCGCCATGCAGGCCCTCTTCGAGCAGGATGCGCGGCACATTGGCCGCAATGCCAAAGCCCAGGTTGGCGGCATGCCCGTGCGCCAGCTCCATGGCGGCGCGGCGCGCAATCACCTTCTCGGGCCCCCAGGCCTGGGGCTCGAAGCCGGACAGCGGTTGCGCAACCTCTCCGCTGATGGCCGGGTCGTACACCGTCTGCGTGGTCTGCCACTGATCGGCATCGACCACCACATGGTCCACCAGATGGCAGGGGACGCGGACATCGTGCGGCCTCAGGTGGCCGGCCCTGACGATGCGCTTGACCTGGGCAATGACGATCCCACCGTTGTTGCGTGCGGCCATCGCCTGCTCCAGCGCGCCCAGCAGCGCGCCTTCGTGCTCATAGCCCAGGTTGCCGCGCTCATCGGCCGTGGTGGCGCGCAGGACGGTCACGTCGGGTGCCACAGCGGGAAAGAACAGCCAGTCGCGCCCGTCGAAATGCTGCAGGCGCACTACCGGATGGCGGCTGGCCGGCTCGTTCATCGCGCAGCCCTGCTGTGCGGGATCGACAAAGGTGCCCATGCCCGCCTGGGTCAGCACGCCCGGGCGCCGCGCAGCCGCCTCGCGGTGCATGTCGAACAGGATGCCGCTGGGGATGTTGTAGGCCTGGATCTGGTTGTCCACCACCATGCGCCAGATCGCAGGCATGGGCAGCGAGGACGGGCCGCTGGGATACGAGCCGGCCAGGACACGCGACAGCAGCCCGGGCCGGGCCAGATGGTCCATTCCCTTGATGCCGTACATATCGCCGGCCGCAATCGGGTGCAGCGTGGTCAGGTTGCGCGGAGCACCCTCGCGTTCGAAGCGCTCGCCAATGGCGGCCAGCACCTTGTCGGGGCAGCCCAGCCCGCTGGACGAGCTCACGCTGACGATGTCGCCGTCGCGCAGCAAGGCTGCAGCCTGTGCGGCGGTGATGTGCTTGCTCATGCGGCTGCCCCCCGTTCCCGTGCAAGGGGATTGGCTATGGGCACGGCCCGGCCCGTGCGGCAGGCCTGGGCCATGGCCACCGCCGCCGCCAGCGAGCGCACGCCGTCCTCGCCGGTGGCGGCAGGCAGGCCTTCGCCACGCAGCGCGGCGCAGAACGCGGCCACCCCATGCGCGTAGAGACCGTGGTGCTCCACGGCAATGGCCTGCTCGCCGGCCCCATTGCGCAGCAGCACCTCGCCGCCCGGCCGCTGCGTCATCACATCGCGCCCGATGAGCGAGCCCGAGGTGCCATGGATTTCGATGCCGGTTCCCGCATGCGCCACGGTGAATGCCGCATGCAGTTGCGCCAGCACGCCGTTGTCCAACCGCAGCACGGCCATCACGCCGTCCGCCACGCCGTTGCGGGACAGCGGTCCTTGCTGCTCCAGCGCCACCGCCTCCACCGGCTCAGCCCCCAGGATGAAGCGCAGCGCATCCACGTCATGCACGCCGATGTCGAGGATCACGCCACCGGCCTCGGGCCGCTCCAGCCGCCAGCCCTGCACAGAGGGCGGCAGCTCGATGGCGTGGAAGACGCGCGCAAACAGCGGCTGGCCCACGGCGCCATCGCGCACCAGCTCGCGCATCCTGCGGTGCGTTGCCGCGTTGCGCAGGTGGTGGTTGGTGCCCAGCACCACGCCTGCGGCCCGACATGCCCTCACCATGTCCAGCGCCTGCTGCACGGTCAGCGCCAATGGCTTCTCGCATAGGACATGCTTGCCGGCCGCTGCCGCAGCAAGGACCTGGGCGTGGCGCAGTTCGTTGTCGGAGCTGACGTAGACCACCTGGACTGACGGGTCGGCCAGCATGGCGGGCACCGAGTCGTAGGCGCAGGCAATGCCCTGCTCGGCAGCAAACTGCGCCGCGCGCTTTGCACTGCGGCTGGCGACCGCCGCCACCGTATGCCCGCGCTGCGCGCGGATGGCACCGATCATGTGATCGGCAGCAATGGTGCTGGCCCCTATCAATCCCCAACCGACCTCGCTCATGATCTCCCTCCATGTATTGATAATTTCTATTGGAACTTTCTAATTGATTATTGGAACGTTCCAAAAGAAGATCAAGCACAATCGCGCCGACCCAGGGAAAACACCGAACCATGATGAACAAGCCCCCTTCCGTGCGCGCCGTGACCATCCTTGACGTGGCGGCTGCGGCCCAGGTCTCCAAATCAACGGTGTCGCTGGTGCTCAAGGGCAGCCCCCTGATTCCGGCCGAGACATCGGAGCGCGTGCGTGCAGCGGCAGCGCAGCTCGGCTACGTCTACAACCGCCGCGCCGGAGAGCTGCGGCGCCAGTCGTCCAACATGGTCGGTGTCGTGATCAACGACCTGATGAATCCCTTCTTTGCCGAGGTGCTGGCGGGGCTGGAGCGCAGGCTGGCCGATGCCGGCTTCATCACGCTCATGGCCCACACCAGCGAAAGCCTGGAGCGCCAGCAAAAAGTGCTGACCACCATGCGCGAGCACAACGCGGCAGGCATTGCGCTGTGCCCGGCGCTGGACACGCCGGCCTCGCTGGCGCAGGACCTGCAGTCATGGGGCATTCCCCTGGTGGTCATGATCCGCACGCTGGGCGAGGGAAGCTACGACTTCGCAGGCGCCGACAACGCCCATGGCGTGGCGGCGGCCACGCGCCACCTGCTGGCGGCCGGGCATCGCCGCATCGGTTTTCTGGGAGGGCTGGACGGCCTGATGCTGGAGCAGCGCCTGAGCGGCTGCAGGGCCGCCTTTGCCGATGCGGGCCTGGCTTTCGATGAAGATCTGGTTTTCTCCGCCAGCCCCACGCGCACGGGAGGGCATGACGCCATGCGCAGCCTGCTGGCCGCGCAGCCAGCCATCAAGGCGGCCATCTGCTACAACGATCTGGTGGCCTTTGGCGCACTGTCTGCCCTGGACGAAAACGGACTGCGCGCAGGCAAAGACTTCGCGCTCATGGGCTTCGACAACGTGTTCGATGCCGCGCATTCCCATCCCCCCCTGAGCACGGTGGACGTGCGCCCCGCCGAGCTTGGCGAACAGGCTGCCACCTTGCTGCTGGCACGCATGGCCCATCCGGGCCAGCCCCGCCAGCAGTTGTTGGCCAGGCCCAAGCTGGTGCTGCGCCAGTCAGCCTGAAGACCGCGGCGCGGTCGGAACTGGCCCGGATACCGACTGGCTCCACCGCGCTGAGCGGGATGCGCTCCAGCCTGCCGGCTTTTGATGAACCAAGCTCATGGTTTCATGAAATAAGACCACTTTACTTCATCGATTGCCGTCCATAACATCCGCACCTATTGCTTGCCCGCAGTTTTCGGCAAGGGCATGAATCAGGTCGCAGATCACAATGAACCAAGAACTCAGCTTCCATCTCAAGCGCATTCGTTTCGATGAAGACTATCAACCATCGGACAGCACGCGCATTACCACCAACTTTGCCAATCTGGCCCGTGGCGATTGCCGGCAGCAGAACCTGCGCAACACGCTGAGGATGATTGACAACCGCTTCAACGACCTGGCTCACTGGGACAATCCCACGGGAGATCGCTACTCGGTGGAGCTCGAGATCATCTCGGTCGAAATGGGAATTGGCGCCAGAAACGGCCTTGGTGCGTTTCCGTTGATCGAGATATTGAAGACCAGCATCCTCGACAAGAAGAACCACAAGCGCATAGACGGCATCGCAGGGAACAATTTCTCCTCCTACGTGCGCGACTACGATTTCAGCGTTGTGCTTGCGCAGTACAACGCCAACCGATCCGAATTCGGCACCCCCGATGATTTTGGCGACTTGCATGGAAAGCTGTTCAGGCAATTTTCCAGTTCAGGCACCTACAGGCAGCACTTCGACAAGCCGCCCGTCATCTGTATCAGCGTGTCCACCAGCAAGACCTACCAGCGCACCGGAAACCGGCACCCCATACTGGGCATCGAGTATCGGCAGAGCGAGTTCTCCTCGACCGACCGGTATTTCGAGAAGATGGGAATGCAGGTTCGCTTCTTCATGCCTCCAAATGGCGTTGCGCCACTGGCCTTCTACTTTCACGGCGACCTGCTGAACGACTATACGAATATCGAGCTGATCGGCACGATCAGCACCATGGAGACCTTCCAGAAGATTTATCGCCCCGAAATCTACAACGCGAATTCTGCAGCCGGGATGCTCTATCAACCCAGCCTGAAGAATCACGATTACTCGTCGACGCAGATTGTCTATGACCGGGAAGAGCGCAGCCAGTTGGCTGTCAAGCAGGGCAAGTTTGCAGAGCAGCACTTCATCAAGCCGTACAAGAATGTGCTTGAGCAATGGGCTGCCGATTTCGCCCTGTAGCCACCCGCCGCCATGCCTGCCATGGCACCCAATCCGTGGCGGGCCGGGAAAACCGTCCCGGAGCACGCCCGCCATACCCCTGTTTGATTTGAAGGAATTCCCAGATGTTCGAAACCTCGATCGCCGGCAGCCTGCCCAAGCCCGCCTGGCTGGCTGAAACCAACAAGCTCTGGCCCCAGTGGAAGGCCGAAGGCGATGCGCTTCGCCAGGCCAAGGCCGATGCAACCCTGCTGTGGATCAAGGCCCAGGAAGACGCAGGCCTGGACATCGTGTGCGACGGCGAGCAGTCGCGCCAGCACTTCGTGCACGGCTTCCTGGAGCAGGTCGAGGGCATCGACTTCGAGAACAAGGTGAAGATGGGCATCCGCGACAACCGCTACGACGCGATGGTGCCGCAGGTGGTGTCGGCCCTGCGCCTGAAGGGCCGCGTGCATGCCTTCGAGGCGCAACTGGCACGCGCGCACACCAGGAAGAAGCTGAAGTTCACGCTGCCCGGCCCCATGACCATCGTCGACACCGTGGCGGACCGCTTCTATGGCGACAGGGTGAAGATGGCCTTCGCCTTCGCCGAGCTGCTCAACCAGGAGGCCCTGGCGCTGCAGGCCGACGGCGTGGACATCATCCAGTTCGACGAGCCCGCCTTCAACGTCTACATGAAGGACGCCGCCGACTGGGGCGTGCAGGCGCTGGAACGTGCGGCGCAGGGCCTGACCTGCACGACGGCCGTGCATATCTGCTACGGCTACGGGATCAAGGCCAATACGGACTGGAAAAGCACCCTGGGCGATGAATGGCGCCAGTACGAGACGGTGTTCCCCGCGCTGGCCAAGAGCCGCATCGACCAGGTGAGCCTGGAGTGCATCCACTCCCACGTGCCGCCCGACCTGATGAGGCTGCTGGCCGGCAAGGACGTGATGGTCGGCGTGATCGACGTGGCCAGCGACGTGGTCGAGACCCCCGAAGAGGTGGCCGACACCATCGGCCGGGCGCTGGAGTTCGTGCCGAAGGAGCGGCTGTTCCCCTGCACGAACTGCGGCCTCGCACCCATGGGCCGCGACGTGGCGTGGCGCAAGCTGCAAGCGCTGGCAGAAGGCACGCGGCTGGCAAAGGAGCGGTTGGCCGCTGCGTAAGTCGCGCCCGGCCGCCACGCCGGGCTACCCAGGGCTGCGATGGATCTGCAATGCGGCAGAACAAAAACCCCAGCGCACCCTGCATCAAAGGGCTTGTTCGTCCGGACCGGGCCAGCCCCGCCAGCCATTGCTGGCTACACGTCGGCTGGTACAGCGGGCGAGCCTGAGTCAACCTGGGCCAGCCGTGCCGCCCACCATCTCCCGCACCCAGCCCGGCAGCTCGACGGCCTTCTGCCTGGGAAAGTCCACCCAGATGACGGTGCCGCCACCGGCCGCGCAGATCACGCCGGGTTCGGAGACGCGTTCCATGGTTCCCCAGGTCTCGAAGGTGGTGCGGCCGGGGTCGCTGACGTACATCTTGAGCAGTACTTCGTCGGGATAGGCCAGCTGCTGGTGGAAGTTGCAGAACGCATTGACGATGACCGGCCCCTGCCCGCCCGGCGTAGGCGCCATGCCCGCTTCAACCATCCAGTCGATGCGGGCAGTCTCCAGATAGCGGAAGTACATGGCGTTGTTGACATGGCCCATGGCGTCCATGTCGCCCCAGCGCACTTTGAATCGCATCTCGTGAACCCATTTTTTATATTCTGGAATCTCTATGCGCATGCCTGCAGTCTCCTTGTTGTAGCGCCACCGCAAGGCACCATGCCCCGCAGCCCCCGGTCACTGTGCAGCAGGGCGGATTCCCGCGCTGTCACCTATCAGCAACGACGGGGTCCACGCACGTCATAGAATCCACCGCATTGCGGCTTTTGCGCTGCAACCGAACAAACGTTCGGTCTGCCGACCATCCTGTTTTTCAATATCCAAGCGAGACACCCCGATGACGAACGAAGAAATCCTGGCCCAGTACGGGCCGCGCGAAGCCATGGAATACGACGTGGTGGTGGTCGGCGGCGGCCCCGGCGGGCTGGCCACGGCCATCCGCCTCAAGCAGCTGGCGGCCGAAAAAGGCCAGGATGTCTCCGTCGTCGTGCTGGAAAAGGGGTCGGAACCCGGTGCCCACATCCTGTCGGGCGCCATCATGGACCCGCGTGCGCTGACCGAGCTGATCCCTGACTGGAAGGAAAAGGGCGCGCCCCTGACCCAGCCCGTCACCGATGACGCCATGGTCTTCCTGGGCGAGAAATCCGCCCTGCGCACGCCCAACTTCCTGCTGCCGGCCTGCTTCCAGAACCATGGCAACTACATCGTTCGCCTGGGCTACGTGGTCAAGTGGCTGGGCGAGCAGGCCGAGGCACTGGGCGTTGAAATCTTCCCGGGCTTTGCTGCCGCCGAGGTGCTCTACAACGAGGACGGTTCGGTCAAGGGCGTGGCCACCGGCAACATGGGCATCGGCAAGGACGGCGAGCCCACGGGCGAGTTCCAGCTGGGCATGGAGCTGCACGCCAAGTACACGATCTTTGCCGAAGGCTCACGCGGCCACCTGGGCAAGCAGATCATCGCCAAGTACCAGCTGGACGCCGGCAAGGACCCGCAAAGCTACGGCCTGGGCATCAAGGAGCTGTGGGAAATCGACCCGGCACGCCACAAGCCCGGCTTCGTGATGCACACGGCCGGCTGGCCCATGGACAGCAAGACCTACGGCGGCGCCTTCCTCTACCACCTGGACGACAACAAGGTCACGCTGGGCTTCATCACGGGCCTGGACTATGCCAACCCCTACCTGAGCCCCTTCGAGGAATTCCAGCGCTGGAAGACCCATCCCAACATCCGCTACTACCTGGAAGGCGACGAGTCCAAGGGCATCAAGCCGGCCAAGCGCCTGGGCTACGGCGCGCGCGCCATCACGGCCGGCGGCCTGCTGTCCCTGCCCAAGTTCGTGTTCCCGGGCGGCGCGCTCGTGGGCTGCGACGCAGGTTTTCTGAACGTCAGCCGCATCAAGGGCAGCCATGCCGCCATCAAGACCGGCATGCTGGCCGCCGAGGCCGCCTATGACGCCATCGTCGCGGGCCGCCAGGGTGACGAGCTGGGCGCCTATGTCCAGGCCTTCGAGAACAGCTGGCTGTACGAAGAGCTGAACAAGTCGCGCAACTTCAAGGCCTGGTTCAAGAAGGGCCTGACCACAGCCACGCTGATGAACGGCATCGAGCAGTTCGTGCTCAAGGGCAACATCCCCTGGACGCTGCACCGCGACAAGCCCGACCACGCCTACCTGAAGCCGGCGGCCGAGTGCAAGCCCATCGACTACCCCAAGCCCGATGGCAAGCTGACCTTCGATCGCCTGTCCAGCGTCTTCATCAGCAACACCAACCACGCCGAAGACCAGCCCGCCCACCTGACGCTCAAGGACGCCTCGGTGCCCGTGGCCATCAACCTGGCCAAGTACGCAGGCCCCGAGCAGCGCTACTGCCCGGCCGGCGTCTATGAGTTCGTGGACGATACGGCCCAGGGCGGCAAGCGCCTGCAGATCAACGCCCAGAACTGCGTGCACTGCAAGACCTGCGACATCAAGGACCCCACGCAGAACATCGTCTGGGTCACGCCCGAAGGCGGCGGAGGGCCGAACTACGCGGGCATGTGATCCGCGCGCCACACCGGCCCTTCTCTGAAGCCTGCCCAAGCCTGCTTGTGCAGGCTTTTTCTTTGAGCCTCGTCAAAGCAACATCGGTGCAGAAAGCATAGAAGGCCATCCGAAATGCCATCGCACGCAATAAAAATGCACGGCAAAGCCAAAAACAGGCCCTTGAAGACGCAAACCTGCATCGCCAAACCTGTCCAAGACGCATGAAAAAGTTGCACCTAGGGCATTCCCCGCAGATTTCATGCCAATTTTTAGATACAAACCTATAGGTGAAAACCGGGTCGTCCAAACGCCAAGGCGTACAGGGCGGCTGCAGTAGACTTTGCCGCGAAGCGCCGCGACCGTCCTGTGCGGCCTTCTGCTGAGCAAACAGGAACAACCACAAGCACGTTGGAGATACACGTATGAAGCACTTGTCTTGGGCGCCCCTGGGCGCGCTGGCCCTGGCAATTTCCGCCATTGCGGGCGGCGCCCACGCCGCTGACGAGAAGTCGGTCGCAGTGACCGCCATCGTCGAGCATCCTGCACTCGACGCCGTGCGCGACGGCGTGCAGGCCGCGCTCAAGGAAGCAGGCTACGAAGCCGGCAAGAACCTCAAGTGGCAGTACCAGAGTGCCCAGGGCAACACCGGCACGGCCGCGCAGATCGCTCGCAAGTTCGTGGGCGACAAGCCTGATGCCATCGTCGCCATCGCCACGCCCTCGGCCCAGGCCGTGGTCGCCGCCACCAAGTCCGTGCCCGTGGTGTTCTCCGCCGTGACCGACCCCGTGGCCGCCAAGCTGGTGCCCAGCTGGGAGCCTTCCAAGAACAACGTGACCGGCGTGTCCGACCTGCTGGCCCTGGACAAGCAGATGGAGCTGGTCAAGCAGGTCGTGCCCAACGCCAAGCGCGTGGGCATGGTCTACAACCCTGGCGAGGCCAACTCCGCCGTGGTCGTCAAGGAGCTCAAGACCCTGCTGCCCAAGCTGGGCATGACCCTGGTGGAAGCCGCCGCTCCCCGCTCCGTGGACGTCAGCAGCGCTGCGCGCAGCCTGGTCGGCAAGGTCGATGTGATCTATACCAACACCGACAACAACGTGGTCTCGGCCTACGAGTCGCTGGTCAAGGTCGGCCAGGACGCCAAGATCCCGCTGGTGGCCTCGGACACCGACTCCGTCAAGCGCGGCGCCGTGGCTGCCCTGGGCATCAACTACCGCGATCTGGGCGAGCAGACCGGCCGCATGGTGGTGCGCATCCTCAAGGGCGAGAAGCCCGGCGACCTCAAGACCGAAGTCAGCACCAAGATGGAGCTGTTCGTGAATCCGGGCGCCGCCGAAAAGCAAGGCGTCAAGCTGTCCGACGCACTGGTCAAGTCGGCCGCCCAGGTGATCAAGTAATACCCGGGGTTTGCCTGCCCGGGACCAACCCGGGCAGTGCGCCCACGGTGGCAGGCGCCATGGCAACATGGCCCTGCCCTTTTTTTAAGTCGTTTTCCGTTCCCACGCGCCTGTCGCTCTTCCTATGTCCCTCTTTTCATTGCTCGGTGCCGTCGAGATCGGCCTGATCTTCAGCCTGGTGGCGCTGGGCGTCTTCATCTCGTTCAGACTGCTGCGCTTTCCCGACCTCACGGTGGACGGCAGCTTTCCGCTGGGCGGCGCCGTCTGCGCCATCCTGATTTCCACGGGCACCAATCCCTGGCTGGCCACGCTGGCCGGCACGGCCGCTGGCGCCGTCGCGGGCCTGATCACGGGCTGGCTCAATGTGCGCCTGAAGATCATGGACCTGCTGGCCTCCATCCTGATGATGATCGGGCTGTATTCGGTCAACCTGCGCATCATGGGCGGCCCCAACGTGCCGCTGATCAACGAGACCACGCTGTTCACCCTGCTGCAGCCCGACAGCGTGGCCGACTATGTGATGCGCCCGCTGATCCTGTTCGTCATCGTCGTGCTGGCCAAGCTGGGCCTGGACTGGTTCTTCGCCACCGAGCGGGGCCTGGCCATCCGCGCCACGGGCTCCAACGCCCGCATGGCACGCTCGCAGGGCGTGAACACCGGCGCCATGATCCTGCTGGGCATGGCGATCTCCAACGGCCTGGTCGGCCTGGCCGGCGCGTTGTTCGTGCAGACCCAGGGCGGCTCGGACATTTCCATGGGCATCGGCACCATCGTCATCGGCCTGGCTGCCGTGATCGTGGGCGAGTCCATCCTGCCCTCGCGCCGCATCGTCTGGGCCACGCTGGCCGTGGTGGTGGGCGCCATCGTGTACCGCTTCTTCATTGCAGCGGCCCTCAACAGCGATTTCA
The DNA here is from genome assembly GCF_000799035.1 of Delftia sp. ZNC0008. Classification (NCBI taxonomy): domain Bacteria; kingdom Pseudomonadati; phylum Pseudomonadota; class Betaproteobacteria; order Burkholderiales; family Comamonadaceae; genus Delftia; species Delftia sp. ZNC0008. The sequence goes on along the minus strand of NZ_JTKZ01000726.1, from coordinate 2,655 downwards.
TCGGCCTCAAGGCCCAGGATCTGAACCTTGTCACCGCGCTGCTGGTGACCGTCGCCCTGGTGATCCCCCAACTGAAGCGCAAATTTGCGCAAAGGAAATGACACCCCCTGAGCGGCTATGCCGCTTCCCCCTCTCTACTCGCTGCGCGAGGGAGGGGAACGACGCCTTCGCTGCGGGGCGGTGCGGCCGGCCTAGGCCCTTGCTAGGCGTCCCTGAGTTTGGACCGCGTCAGTTCAAGCACCACGCCTTGAGCGACTGAACGAAGAAATACCGGAGATTGCACTCATGCTGAGCGCACAACAACTCGAAATCACCTTCAACCCCGGCACGCCCATCGAAACGCGGGCGCTGCGCGGCATGTCGCTGGACATTCCCGACGGCCAGTTCGTCACCGTCATCGGCTCCAACGGCGCCGGCAAGTCCACCTTCCTGAACGCCGTCTCGGGCGACCTGTCCGTGGACAAGGGCCGCATCGAGATCGCCGGCCAGGACATGACGCGCCTGCCCGTGTGGGCACGTTCCGAGCGCGTGGCCCGCGTCTTCCAGGACCCCATGGCGGGCACCTGCGAGGACCTGACCATCGAGGAAAACATGGCCCTGGCCCAGCGCCGCGGCACCTTCCGCCGCCTGAGCCGCGCCGTCAAGGCCGAGATGCGCGACAACTTCCGCGAGCGCCTGTCCATCCTGGGCCTGGGCCTGGAAAACCGCCTGACCGACCGCATCGGCCTGCTCTCTGGCGGCCAGCGCCAGGCCGTGAGCCTGCTGATGGCGGCGCTGCAGCCTTCGCGCATCCTGCTGCTGGACGAGCACACCGCCGCGCTCGACCCGCGCACGGCCGACTTCGTGCTGCAGCTGACGGCGCGCATCGTCTCCGAGGCCAAGCTCACCACCATGATGGTCACCCACAGCATGCGCCAGGCGCTGGACGTGGGCGAGCGCACGGTGATGCTGCACCAGGGCCAGGTCGTGCTCGACGTCAGCGGCGAGGAACGCGCCCGCATGGACGTGCCCGACCTGCTGCAAATGTTCGAGAAGGTGCGCGGCGAAAAGCTGGCAGACGACGCGCTGCTGCTGGGCTGAACGCCCCGCACTCCAGGAAACAAGGGGCGCTGCGGCGCCCTTTGTTCATGGGATGGCTACGGGCTGGCTAAACCCACACGTCGTTCAACGCCGTCCTCTCGCCGCCTTCCTCCCCGGTGTTCAGCACACCGCGCGGCTCGATCAGCATGAGGCGGGCTTCCCGCTCGGCGCTGGGCCTGTGCTCCGTGCCTTTGGGGACCACGTAGAGCTCGCCCTGGCGCAGCAGCACATGGCCATCACGGAAGTCGATGCGCAGCTCGCCGTCCAGCACCAGGAAGGCTTCATCCGTTTCGGCATGCGAGTGCCAGATGAACTCGCCCTGCACGCGCACGATCTTGAACTGGTAGTCGTTCATTTCGGCAACGACGCGGGGGCTCCACTGGCCGGTGAAGCGGCTGAATTTGTCGGGGAAGTTGATGGCCTCGCAGGGGCGGTTTTCAACGGGGAACGTCATGGGCAGACCTTATGAAAGCGTGTGAAGCCTCCATGCTAGGAAGCGCCTTCCCTGCGGTCTTGCACGATCGTGCAGCTCAGGCCGCGCCCAGGCGCCTGAGCCAGCGTGCGGGCGGCACGCCATAGGCCATGGCGAACTGGCGTGCCATGTGGCTCTGGTCGAAGAAGCCGGCCTGCAGTGCGGCATCGGCCACGCCCTGCCCCGCCAGCAGCAGGCGCCGCACGGTGTCCAGCCGGCGCATGGTCAGGTAGCGGTAGGGGCTGGTGCCGTAGAGCGCGCGGAAATCCCGGCACAATCGCCAGCGGTCCAGGCCGCTGGCCTGGGACAGCGCCTCCAGGGTTACGCCCTGCTCCAGCGAATCATGGATGCAGGCGCGGGCGCGCTCCACGGCCACCAGGTCCGGCAGACGCCTGAGCTTGCGCCGACCGGCCACGGCCTCCAGGGCCAGCGCCAGGTCGTAGAGGGCATCGTCGCGTGCCAGCGGCTCAAGGTCCTCGCCCAGGCATTGCAGCAAGGGCAGCAGCGCAGCCTTGAGCCGGGGATCAGCCGAAAGTCCTCCCTCGACGAAAGGCAAGGGCCTGCCGCCCAGCACCTGCTGGATCAGGGCCGGCTCCACATAGACCATGCGGTAGCGAAAGCCCGCGTCGGTGCCCGCGTGGCCGTCATGCAATTCATCGGGATGCAGCACCATGGCACCGCCCGGCAGGCTGTGCCGCTGGCTGCGGCGGTAGGCAAAGCTCTGCACGCCGGACAGCGTCAGGCCCAGCGCGTAGGTGTCGTGCCTGTGGGGCGCGTAGCCGTGCCCGCCGAAGTAGGCCTCGATGCGCTCCAGGCCTGCGCCCAGCAGCGAATGCCGGACCCAGTCGCTGGAGATGCTCGTTTCTGCCATGTGGGTTGGTGGTGAGGGGTGTGCAAAGCAGCCGCAGATGGTAACTGCGGGCCAGTGACCTCAAGGCGAGCAGGCAGGCTGCTCCGCGCCCGGCACGGCCTGAATTGCCGGTGCGCGGCGCATGGCCGCCGACACCACCCACCCCAGCAGCGCGATCAGCGCGGCACCCCATTCGGCCTGCTGCAGCCCCCGGGCGGTGGCCTCGCGCAGCGCAACGGGCGCCGTGAGTCCA
>NZ_JTKZ01000481.1:0-9497 GCF_000799035.1 Delftia sp. ZNC0008 | reverse complement strand
CCGCGTCCACCGCCCCCGCGGCGGCGACCGCCGGGCAGACCGCGCCGGACACGGCCAGGCCCGAGGCCCGCGACCGAAGCAACCAGCGCGTGGAACGCATCCATGTGGAAGACGAAGGCAGCCGCGTTGACGAACTGCGCGTGGGCGGCCAGACCCGAAGCATCACCGTGCAGCCCAAGGTCGGCGACATGCCCTCCTATGAGGTGCAGTCCAACGACGGCGCCCGCTCCTCCCGCAACCGCGGCGATGGCGACGGCACCAACGGCACGCGCGTCTGGAACCTCAAGAAGTTCTGATCCTCACCGGACTGTCCGGGCCCCGGGCCCGGCGGCATCCCAGGGGGCAGCACCTGACGGCGCTGCCCTCTTTCCATATCTGACGACAACGATTTCCGCCGAGCCGCGCTGGCCGGCAATGCAAACATGGCCGTTTTCACCGAAGTCTCCGACAAAGATGCGCGCGAGCTGCTGCGCCGCATGTCCCTGGGTTCCTTCAAGGAGCTGCGCGGCATCCAGGGCGGCATAGAGAACACCAACTACTTTCTCACCACCGAGCAGGGCGAGTGGGTGCTGACGCTGTTCGAGCGCCTGACGGCCGAGCAACTGCCCTTCTACCTGTACCTGATGAAGCATCTGGCGCAGGCCGGCATTCCCGTGCCCGACCCTCAGGCCGAGACACGCAGCGGCGACATCCTGCTGCGCGTGTGCGGCAAGCCCGCCTCCATCGTCAACCGCCTGCCCGGCAGGAGCGAGCTGACCCCCCAGCCCGCGCACTGCGCCGCCGTGGGCGAGATGCTGGCGCGCATGCACCTGGCCGGCAGAGACTACGATCGCCAGCAGCCCAATCTGCGCGGCCTGCCCTGGTGGAACGAGACCGTGCCCACGGTGATCCCGCACATCGACGCACCCACCGCCGACCTGCTGCGCTCCGAACTGGCCTTCCAGAACCATGTGGCCGCCTCGCCCGCCTATGCGGCCCTGCCGCGCGGCCCCGTGCATGCCGACCTGTTCCGCGACAACGTGATGTTCGATGGCGAGCGCCTGACCGGCTTCTTCGATTTCTACTTCGCAGGCGTGGACAGCTGGCTGTTCGACCTGGCGGTGTGCCTCAACGACTGGTGCATCGAACACGCCACAGGCGCCCATGACGCGGCCAAGGCCAAGGCCATGATCGATGCCTACCAGTCCGTGCGCCCCCTGACCGCCGCCGAGCGAGAACTGTTCAACCCCATGCTGCGCGCGGGCGCGCTGCGCTTTTGGATCTCCCGCCTGTGGGATTTCCACCTGCCGCGCGAGGCCTCCATGCTCGTTCCCCACGATCCCACGCATTTCGAGCGCGTGCTGCGCCAGCGCCTGGCCCGCCCCGTGGCGCTGGACTGACGTTCCAGGCCGGCCACGACGCGGCTGCCGGAGGGCTTTGCGGTCCACGGGCCGCGCTTCCTCGGGTACAGTCCCCGTTCGGGCGCCAGCGGCGCGGCCCATGCCAGAGGCCATGCCCCATCCAGGCGCCCCGACTTCCTCACCCCATGAAACTTCTCATCGTTCCCGCCCGTACCGGCCTGCAATGGGTGCAGCAGGGCATCCGCACCTTCCGCCAGCAGCCGCTGGCGCTGGCGGCGTTGTTCTTTCTGTCGATGGCGGCCATGTCGCTGATCACGGTGCTGCCGCTGATAGGCCCCGTGATCGCGCTGGGCCTGCTGCCGGCCACATCGCTGGCCATGATGGTGGCGGCGGCCGAAGCCTCGCACGGGCGCGCGCCCACGCCGGCCCTGCTGCTGGTGGCCTTTCGCACCGGGCGCCAGCGCCTGAATTCCATGCTCACGCTGGGCGCCATGTATGCGGCAGGCTTCTTGCTGATCATGGGCCTGTCCATGCTGGTGGACGATGGCCAGTTCGCCAACGTCTACCTGGGCGGCGAGCCGCTGACGCGCGAGATCGCCGAATCGCCCGACTTCCAGGCCGCCATGTGGCTGAGCATGGGCCTGTACCTGCCGCTTTCGCTGCTGTTCTGGCATGCGCCGGGCCTGGTGCACTGGCACAACGTGCCGCCGGTCAAGGCCGTGTTCTTCAGCCTGGTGGCGTGCGTGCGCAACATCGGCGCACTGGTGGTCTTCGGCCTGAGCTGGATGGGCGTGTTCATCGTGGCCGGCATCGTGATGGCACTGATCTCGGCCGTGCTGGCCCAGGTGCTGGGCGGCATTGCCAACGGCCTGATGATTGCCACGGCCATGCTGCTGGCCGCCATGTTCTTCACCTCCATCGTCTTCACCTTCCGTGACTGCTTTGCGGCGCCCGATGAAAGCGATGGCAGCGACGCCATCGGCACCGAACCGCCGCAGCCGCCCGGACTGTCCGGCTGACGCCTGCACGGCACCAGATCACCAGGCCCCTTTCGAGGGGCTTTTTCTTTGCCGTTTCTCTGTCGTGCCAGCGGCCACCCGGGTGTCCACATGACGCAGTCACTGTTGTGTCATACGGATGCCATCGCTTTGTCACAGTGCCTGCCTAGCATGCCGTGCGGATGCATAGCCAGCGAGTGCGCAGCGGCATCCCGGCCCATCCCGCCCCCGATGGGTTGATGCAGACAACCCCACAACGGAAGCCCCATGTCCCAATCCACGATGCTCTCCCGCCGCAAGGCGCTGCAATTCCTGACCGGCGCCCCCCTGCTGCCGCTCGGCTCCGCCGTGTCCGCCGCCGGCCTGCTGACCGCCTGCGGCGGTGGCGATGACGGTCCCGCGAAGAACTATGTGGCGGCCAGCTTCACCTCCATGGCCGCGCCCACGCTGGCCAACCCCCAGGCCATGGCCCGGATGACCGTGGCCTCGCAGCTCAAGGTGCAGTACAGCGACAACAGCGAGCAGAGCTTCGACCTGGGCTACCAGCCCTTCTTCGTGACCGGCGACGAAGTGCCGGACGGCAAGGGCGGCAAGATCCTGGCCGGCGGCTACTACGACATCAACAACAACAAGATCATCGACCGCACCGTGGCCGGCAGCGAGCGCCACTTCTTCTCCGATGCGCCCGACGGCACCTCGCTGCTGACCGTGCCCAATGCCAAGGTGGATGGCGTCAAGGGCAAGCCCGTGTTCGCCGTGGTGCAGTTCGAATACACGACCTGGGCGCAGGATGGCAAGACCGACATGTACGGCAAGCTGCCCTCGCCCATCGCCGTGCTGACGCTGGACCAGGACCAGACCACGGGCAAGCTCAGCCTGGTCAAGTACCACAACGTGGACACCTCCAAGGTGCACGGCCTGTGGATCACCTGCGGCGCCAGCCTGTCGCCCTGGGGCACCCATCTGTCCAGCGAAGAGTACGAGCCCGACGCCTTCGCCACCGGCAATGCGCAGTTGCAGGCCTTCAGCCAGAACCTGTATGGCGACCAGACCAAGGCCAACCCCTACCACTACGGCCACATGCCCGAAGTGACGGTCAACGTGGACGGCACGGCCAGCATCAAGAAGCATTTCTGCATGGGCCGCATCTCGCACGAGCTGGTCCAGGTCATGCCCGACCAGCGCACGGCGCTGATGGGCGACGACGCCACCAACAGCGGCTACTTCGTCTTCGTGGCCGACAAGGAAAAGGACCTGTCCTCGGGTTCGCTGTACGTGGCCAAGGTGGGTGCAGGCTTCTCCATCGACCCCGCATCGGGCAGCGCCGCCGCGCTGACCTGGATCAAGCTGGGCTCGGCCACCAGCGCCGAGATCGAGCAACTGGCCAACACGCTCAAGCCCACGGACATCATGACCGTGGCCAAGACCGATCCGGGCGACGCCAGCTACACCAAGATCACCGCCAACGGCAAGGTGGAGTGGATCAAGATCAACCCCGGCATGGAAAAGGCCGCCGCCTTCCTGGAAACGCACCGCTACGCCGCCTTCAAGGGCGCGAGCATGGGCTTCACCAAGATGGAAGGCACGACCGTCAACGCCAAGGACAAGGTGGCCTACTCGGCCCTGCAGAACTGCGAGAAGTCCATGGTGGCCGGCGATGCGCTGAACGTGGCAGGCAATGGCGTGTCCATCCCCAAGCAGCTCAAGGCCGGCGCCGTGATGGCACTGAACCTGCGCGGTGGCCAGAAGGACACGGCCGGCGCCGCCATCAACAGCGAGTGGATGCCCGTGGACACCAAGGCCCTGCTGGCCGGCGAGGACATCAGCGCCGACGCGCTGGGCAACACCGGCAACCCGAACAAGATCTGCAACCCCGACAACCTCAAGTTCTCGGAGAAGATGCGCACCCTGTTCATCGGCGAGGACAGCGGCCAGCACGTCAACAACTTCCTGTGGGCCTACAACATCGACACCAAGCAGCTGTCGCGCCTGATGTCGATTCCCGCAGGCGGCGAATCCACGGGCCTGCACGCCGTGGACGAGATCAACGGCTGGACCTACATCATGAGCAACTTCCAGCACGCCGGTGACTGGGGCAGCATCCACAACGTGGTCAAGTCCACGCTGGACCCGCTGATCAGCACCAACTATCGCGGCAAGTTCGGCGCCGCCGTCGGCTACCTGACCGGCACCGCTTCCCAGCCCAAGCTGTCGGCCTGACCGCCGCCACAACGCCCCGCCGCCCTGCGGCGCGTGGCGCCACAACAAGAAGGCCATGGATTTCCATGGCCTTTTTGCATGCCTGCGCCGCAACTGCATGAATGTCATGAACCCGACTCCTGGCGTGCAAAACAAGAGTCATTCTCACCTGGTCGCTATAATTTCTGATGCATTGCGGCGTCGCTAGCCCGCCATCGCACCATCTTCAGCCCCGCCGGATCACGCCCCTCAAGGCCCGACAGGCGCACGCAGAGCCACACCACAGGAGAGACTCCATGACCCCAGCTTCCCGCATCCTTCGCAGCACGGCCTCCGCATGGCTGGCGGCCGCTGCCACCCTGGCGGTGCCGGCCGCGCATGCCGACTATCTCTGGCTGCAGCAGGACGCAGGACAGGCCCGGGCCTATGCCGGAGAACTGCGCAAGCCGCTGCAACAGCTGCCGGCCCTGGAGGACGCCAAGCAGGTCCTGCCCGACGGCAAGAGCCTTCCCCTGAAGGCCGAGGCCAATCATTTCACCGCGGACGCAGGCCAGGGCGATGTGCGCATCGCCGCCACGCGCCCCGGCGCCAATGGCGTGCTGACCTACTACCAGGCCCGTTTCGGCCGCAACGACACCAAGGCCGTGAACGACCTGGAGCTGGTGCCCACCACGGCGGGCGGCGATACGTTCCAGCTGGTGTTCAAGGGCCGCAAGGTCGCGGCCAGCCAGGTCAATGTGCAGACCAGCGAGGGCTGGTACCGCACGCTCACGCCATCGCAGGACGGCACGGTGAGCTTCAAGCCCTACTTCCCGGGCCTGTACGTGCTGGAGGTGACGGCGCGCGTGGACAACGGCTCGGTCACGCTGGACGGCAAGAAGTACACCGACGTGCGCCACACCACCACGCTGAGCTTCGAAGTCAAGCCCTGAGCGCCGGGCGCGGCGGCCCGGCCCTCACTCCACGACCGTGAGCTTGGCAATGGACAGCGCCAGCCACTTCGTGCCGTGGCGCCCAAAGCTGACCTGGGCACGCGCGTCGTCGCCCGTGCCTTCCAGGGCCAGCACCTTGCCTTCGCCGAACTTGTTGTGGAACACGTTCAGGCCCACGCGCAGGCCGTGGCCCGGGTCGGCCTTTTGCGGCGGCACGGGCGGGCTGGCGAAGACCTCGCTGCGCCAGCCTTCGGCCTTGCTGCCGAAGCCGCCGCGATCGCGTGAGCCATAGCCGCCACCGCCGCCACCGGGGCGGGGCGCGTAGCTGCCAAAGCCGCCCTGCTTGGGGGTGATCCACTTGAGCGCCTCTTCAGGCAGCTCGTCGAAGAAGCGGCTCTTGACGTTGTAGCGCGTCTGCCCGTGCAGCATGCGCGTCTGCGAATGGCTCAGGTACAGGCGCTTGCGCGCGCGGGTGATGGCCACATAGGCCAGGCGGCGTTCTTCCTCCAGGCCGCCCCGGTCCATCATGGCGTTCTCGTGCGGGAACAGGCCCTCTTCCACGCCGCCGATGAAGACGGCGTCGAACTCCAGGCCCTTGGAGGCATGCACGGTCATCAGCTGCACGGCGTCCTGGCCTGCCTGGGCCTGGTTGTCGCCAGCCTCCAGCGCCGCGTGCGTCAGGAAGGCGGCCAGCGGCGACAGGGTCTCGCCGGTATCGGCATCGACCATGCCGGCCACGGTGCCGGCCGGCGGCGTGAGCGGCGTGTCCAGCAGCGGCAGCGCAGGGTCCAGGCCCTGGCTGGCCGGGCTTTGCGTCAGCGCCCTGGCGCCGTCGTGCTCGTCCAGCGGCAGGGCCACGGCATCGCGGCCAAAGCCTTCCTGGGTGACAAAGCTCTCGGCCGCGTTCACGAGTTCCTGCAGGTTCTCGATGCGGTCGGCGCCTTCCTTTTCGTTGCGGTAGTGCTCGAGCAGGCCGCTTTCTTCCTCGATGGCCTCGATGATCTCGCGCAGCGTGCGGCCCTGGGTCTGCTCGCGCAGCACGTCGATCTTGGCGACAAAGCCTGCGAGCTTGGCGCCCGGCGCGCCCGGCACCGCCGAGACGGCATCGTGCAGCGAGCAGCCCGCGCTGCGCGCCGCGTCCTGCAGCGTCTCCACGCTGCGCGCGCCGATGCCGCGCGGTGGGAAGTTCACCACGCGCAAAAAGCTGGTGTCGTCGTGCGGGTTCTCAAGCAGGCGCAGGTAGGCCAGCGCATGCTTGATTTCGGCGCGCTCGAAAAAGCGCAGCCCGCCGTACACGCGGTAGGGAATGGCGGCATTGAACAGCTGCGATTCGATCACCCGGCTTTGCGCATTGCTGCGGTAGAGCACGGCGATTTCCTGGCGCTGCCAGCCGTCCTTTTTCACGAGCTGCTGGATTTCCTCGACCATCCACTGCGCCTCGGCCATGTCGGTGGGCGCCTCGTAGATGCGCACGGGCTCGCCCGGGCCCTGGGTGGTGCGCAGGTTCTTGCCCAGGCGCTGGCTGTTGTGGCTGATGAGCGCGTTGGCGCAGTCCAGGATGTTGCTGTAGGAGCGGTAGTTCTGCTCCAGCTTGATCTGCTGGCGCACATCGAACTCGCGCACGAAGTCCTGCATGTTGCCCACGCGCGCACCGCGAAAGGCGTAGATGCTCTGGTCGTCGTCGCCCACGGCGATCACGCTGCCCAGGGCCTGCAGGCGGCCATCCACCACGTCGCCCGCCAATTGCTTGAGCCACTGGTATTGCAGCTTGTTCGTGTCCTGGAACTCGTCGACCATGATGTGGCGAAAGCGCCGCTGGTAGTGGGCGCGCAGCGCGGCATCGTCGCGCAGCAGCTCGAAGGAGCGCAGCATCAGCTCGCCGAAATCGACCACGCCTTCGCGCTGGCACTGCTCCTCGTAGAGCTGGTAGATCTCGACCTTCTTGCGCGTGTCCGGGTCATTGGCCACCACGTCGCCGGGGCGCATGCCCTCTTCCTTGCAGCCGGCAATGAAGTACTGCAGCTGCTTGGGCGGGAAGCGCTCGTCGTCCACGTTGAACTGCTTGCACAGGCGCTTGACGGCCGACAGCTGGTCCTGCGTGTCCAGGATCTGGAAGGTGGACGACAGCCCTGCCGCCTGGTGGTGGGCACGCAGCAGCCGGTTGCACAGGCCGTGGAAGGTGCCTATCCACATGCCGCGCACGTTGTAGGGCAGCATGGTCGACAGGCGCGCCAGCATTTCCTTGGCCGCCTTGTTGGTGAAGGTCACGGCCAGGATGGAGCCCGGCGTGGCCTGGCCCGTCTGCAGCAGCCAGGCGATGCGCGTGGTCAGCACCCGCGTCTTGCCCGAGCCGGCGCCGGCCAGGATCAGCGCATGGCCGGCCGGCAGCGTGACGGCAGCGAGCTGCTCCTCGTTGAGGTTGGCCAGCAAAGGGGAGTTGGAGGCGGGTGCGGCACCGGAGGCGCCGTCGAGCAGATCGATCGGGAACATCCCGGCATTGTAGGAAGCGCCCCGGCCTGCGGGGTAAGCCATGCTGCATTTCCCGCATTCGACACATGCAGCGCATCTTCCCGGTCCATAACGCCATTGCTATAACCGCTATATCGACAGGGCGCCCGGGCCCGCCGCCGGCAACGTATAGAATCAATCACCGGGCCCAAGTTTCTTGCGGTCCGGTTTTTTGTGCCCGGGCCACAGCCGCCCTGGCGACGCGGCCCGCCCGCGCCGCCCGCAAGACCGGCCTCCAAGCCAAGCGCCCCATCGCGGAGGGATGTTCCTGCCGCGACCTTTCATGGAGCTTGGAATCAAATGGAAATCTTCGACTACGACAACATCCTGCTGCTGCCGCGCAAGTGCCGCGTGGAAAGCCGCTCGGAGTGTGATGCCAGCGTGGAGCTGGGCGGTCGGTCCTTCCGCATCCCGGCCGTGCCGGCCAACATGAAGACGGTGGTGGATGAAAGCATCTGCACCTGGCTGGCCCGCAACGGCTACTTCTACGTGATGCACCGCTTTGACCTGGACAACGTGCAGTTCGTGCGCGAGATGCAGGGCAAGGGCTGCTTCGCCTCCATCTCGCTGGGCGTCAAGAAGCCCGACTACGACACCGTGGACCGCTTCGTCGCCGAAGGCCTGTGCCCTGAATACATCACCATCGACATCGCCCACGGCCATGCCGACAGCGTGAAGAACATGATCGGCTACCTCAAGGAAAAGCTGCCCAAGTCCTTCGTGATCGCCGGCAACGTGGGCACGCCCGAAGCCGTGATCGACCTGGAGAACTGGGGCGCCGACGCGACCAAGGTCGGCATCGGCCCCGGCAAGGTCTGCATCACCAAGCTCAAGACGGGCTTCGGCACGGGCGGCTGGCAGCTGTCGGCGCTCAAGTGGTGCGCGCGCGTGGCCACCAAGCCCATCATTGCCGACGGCGGCATCCGCAGCCACGGCGACATCGCCAAGAGCGTGCGCTTTGGCGCCACCATGGTGATGATCGGCTCGCTGTTCGCGGGCCATGAGGAATCGCCGGGCCAGACGGTCGAGGAAAACGGCCAGCGCTTCAAGGAGTACTACGGCTCGGCCTCGGACTTCAACAAGGGCGAGTACAAGCACGTCGAAGGCAAGCGCATCCTCGAGCCCGTCAAGGGACTTCTGGCCGACACCCTGATCGAGATGGAGCAGGATGTGCAAAGCTCCATCAGCTACTCGGGCGGCAAGAAGCTGATGGACATCCGCAAGGTCAACTACGTGATCCTGGGCGGTGACAACGCAGGCGAACATCTGCTGATGTAAGCGCAGACACCAAGGCAAGGCGGCTTCGGCCGCCTTTTTTTGTGCCTGCGTTCCCGACGTCACGCAGGCCGCGCATGCCGAGATCGCGCCATGAACCAAAAAATTGGCGTGTCTTCCTGCAAGCATGCCAAAAATGCCGCATAATTGCGGTCTCGTTTGCAGCGCAGACTTGTTTTTGGGGCTCTTAGCTCAGCTGGTAGAGCAGCGGACTCTTAATCCGTTGGTCGAGTGTTCGAATCACT
>NZ_JTKZ01000452.1:0-7431 GCF_000799035.1 Delftia sp. ZNC0008 | reverse complement strand
CTGCGGTGAGTCATAGCGCACCAGCAGCACCGGGATCCGGCCCGTGGGCGCCAGCACCCAGCTTTGGTAGCTGCCCGGAGGCTCTTCGTACTGCCAGGCCAGATGCGGTCCCTGGGCCGTGGCGACATAGAGCGCATGGCGGCGCTTGGGATGGTCGAAGCCGCCCATCTGCGTGACCAGCAAGGCGCGCGCCCCGCCTTGCACGCCGGGCAGGCGCAAGGTCCGCGCCGCAGCGGTGACCGTGCCTTCTTCCTCGCCGGTCGTCCAGACGCGCGTGCGCTGCGCGGCCTCGGACAAGGGATCTCCCACGCCGTACAGCGGATCGGATGGCGCCAGCTGGGCCTGCCCTCTTGAAGCAGGCCAGGCCAGCGCCGCTGGCTTGCCTTGCTCCATACCGGCACGCACCAGCCTCAGTTCGAAGGGACAGGCCGACGCCGTGCAGGCAGGCAGGGACAACTCATAGGCAGGCGCCCCCTTGGCCGTGCCGGACGGCAGGCTTTCCAGCACCTGCCGCTGCAGCCCGGCAGCGAACGCCGTCGTACCCAGCAGCGCCACAAGCCCGAAGGCCAGTGCGGGCAATACCGGCGTCTGGCGAAATGAAGAATCGGCGCGCATTGAGTGGAAAGCCATGGTGATAGCGAGTTCCTATGATTTGCCAGACGGAAATCCGTTACTGCTGCATTTCATCGGCGCAGGCATTTTCCACAAGCTCCCATTCGATGTCTGTTGCAAAATGCATCCAACGCCGCATGAAGGTAATTCGTCCTCTGCATTCCCTCCGGACCCCGTGCAAATACCGATTCATTGGCGGTGTTTTTTCAAGAAACCTCAACAATATCAATAGCTTGCACCAACACAGATGGACAATGAAAATACCATCTTGTACACATGAAAAATGTCGCCACAGATGGACGGGCCGCACCGGAGATTCACACCGCATTCCGGCACCTTCCATTTACACGAACTCCATTACATTTTTCACCCTGAAAATCAGTGGATGACACCAGGCGCATGCATTGAACCCATCGCAAATCCGTCCCATGTCACGGTATTGCCTGCCGTCACTACCCGCCTGTCCGCGCCCGGACAGGCAACACCCGGCATTGCCACGGTTGCACTGCAGGCCCTGAGTGGAGCAACCATCGCCGCACGGGCCAGCGCAGCCGGCACCAGTTTCTTACCGTGGACGCCCGAAATCACTGCTACAATCGAGGGCTTCGGAGAGGTGGATGAGCGGTTTAAGTCGCACGCCTGGAAAGCGTGTGTGGGCTAATCCCCACCGCGGGTTCGAATCCCGCCCTCTCCGCCATACACCCAGCAAAACGGGCCCCTACACGGGGCCCGTTTTCGTTTCCGGGCCTGCATTCGACCCGGGTCCTGCCCTGCGCAGCCTCGCGTCGCATCCACCCGGCAGGCCGTCAGCGCATCAGGGAAAGTCACAGGCTGTACCTGCCCCTCAAGCCTTGCGCAGACCCCTGCCTGGGCATGCAATACGCAGGTGTCCGACAGGCACCGCCTTGTTTCAGTGATGTACTAGCTGCAACAAAGCACCCAGGCGCGCAGCTTTGTGCAACCGCAGCGCGGCGCGAACAAGCATTCAGGCCCAGCCGCAAGAGGCTTGCAGGGTGAGAGATCCGACGGAGGTTCCAAATGGAAAGCAATGTCACAAAATCCCTTCAAGTCCTCTTAATTTCCGTCAATTTCACTCAATTGACGATAGTTTTCAATCAGAGACGCCAAGCCGATCGAAAAAGCCAAAAACCCGACGTATATTCCACACCGCCTTGCAGCCTGCCCGGCCCGCCCTCGGACTGAGACGGCCCCCGCTCTCCGGGCGCGGAGCACCAGAACAACGCAGGAGCGAAGAGCACAAGAAGACGCAAAGGGGTTGGCATGAAAATTCTTTCGTTCTTCGGGACCCGTCCCGAGGCCATCAAGATGGCGCCGCTGGTGACGGCCCTGTCGCAGACGCGCGGCATCGAAAGCGTGGTGTGCGTGACGGGCCAGCATCGCCAGATGCTGGACCAGGTGATGGAGCTGTTCGGCCTGCAGGCCCGGCACGACCTGGCCGTCATGCAACCCAGCCAGACACTCAACGGCCTGTTCTCCCGCGTGGTGGCGGGCGCCGACGGCGTGCTGGAGCAGGAAAAGCCCGACTACGTGCTCGTGCACGGCGACACCAGCACGGCCACGGCCTGTGCGCTGGCAGCATTTCACCGGCGCATTCCCGTGGGCCATGTGGAAGCCGGCCTGCGCACGGGGGATCTGGCCCAGCCCTTTCCCGAGGAAATGAACCGCCGCGTGGTCGATGTGGTCAGCCAGTGGATGTTCGCGCCCACGCCCACGTCGCGTGCCAACCTGCTGCGCGAGAACCTGCAGGGCCGCATCGCCGTGACCGGCAATACCGTCATCGATGCGCTGGCCACGCTGTGCGACCGGCTCGATGCCCGACCCGAGCTCGCCCGCGACATTGCCGGGCGCCATCCCTGGGTGGACGCGCAGCGCCCGCTGCTGCTGGTCACGGGCCACCGGCGCGAGAACTTCGGCGAAGGCTTCCAGAACATCTGCGCCGCGCTGGCCGAGCTGGCGCGGCGCCATCCGGACCTGCTCATCGTCTACCCGGTGCACTTCAATCCTGCCGTGCGCGAGGTGGTCATGCGTACGCTGGGCGGCATGGACAACATCCGCCTCATCGATCCGCTGGACTATGTGGACTTCGTCTGGTTCATGCAGCGGGCCCGCATCATCCTGACCGATTCCGGCGGCGTGCAGGAGGAAGCACCCTACCTGGGCAAGCCCGTGCTGGTGATGCGCGATGTGACCGAGCGGCCCGAGGCCGTATCGGCCGGCACCGTGCTGCTGGTGGGCACGCAGCGCGCGCGCATCGTGGCCGAGGTGAACCGCCTGCTGACCGATGAAGGTCACCGCGCCTCGTTCGCGCGCCGCATCAATCCCTATGGCGACGGACGGGCCTCGCAGCGCATCGTACGGGCCTTGCTGGGACAGCCCTTCGAGGAGTTTGCCGCCGGACCGGCAGGCATCCTCGCCACCATGGGCAAGGGCCTGGCGCCGGCCTGAAGGCCGCCAGTCCCAACGCAACGGCAGCCGCCCTGCAGCAACTGAACGTGTCACGAATCGCGTCACGAACCGAGCACCGAAGTGAAAAAGAGGCCCCCCATGCAACCGACCATCCACCGCCATTCGTTTTCCCGCACCGGGGCCCGCTGGGCGCTGGGTTCGCTGCTGGGCCTGGGCGCCCTGTTCGCCCAGACGGCATCCGCCTCGGCGCTGGGTGACGCCATACGGCAGCTGGGCGCCAGCGACGGGCTGCAGCGCAGCGTCACGCTCAAGGAGCTGGGCATTGTCGACCCGGTCGTGCTGGCCGGCACGGCCACCCAGGACTTCTACCTGCCCGTGCCGCGCGGCCTGCCTCTGGGCGATGCCAGCATCGCCTTCGATGGCCGCTACCTGAAGGGAGAGCCGGGGACCTCGACCGTGGTGATCTCGCTCAACGGTACGCCGGCCGTATCCCAGACCGTGCCGGACGGCGAAGGCACGCTGCAGCGCAACCTGCCCGTGGCCCAGCCTGCGCGCGCCAGCGACTTCGTGCGCCTGGGCGTGAACTGGCGCAACCGCAACAACAGCCAGCAGCGCTGCGACGAAAACCACTCCCTCGCCAACTCGCTGACCATCTCGCCGCAGACACGCCTGAGCTACCGCGTGGACCCGCGCGATGTGCGCACCATCGAGGATGTCTGGAACACCCTGCCCGTGCGCACCACCGTGCTGGTGTCGGGCAGGCAGCTGGAGCAGGCCTCGTTCGACAGCGCCTGGCGCATCGGTGCCAGCCTGCAGCGCAACAACAGGCGCATGCAGGTACGGGCCCTTCCTGCCGTGGGCGAGGTGATCGACCTGCGCGGCCTGGAGGTTCCCGCCGCCCTGGCCGGCGTGCCCGCCTTTGCCGCACTGCGCGGCGCCGAGCCCCAGCACAAGCTGGCCAGTGACGCCGAACTGGGCGCGCTGCTCATGCTGGGGGCCGCCCAGGTCAGCGGAGACATCGTGGTGGCCGACAAGGCACTGCAGCAGCGCCTGACCGCCGCCTTCGCGGCCCTGCAGACCCAGCTGGCGGCCGACCCCGATGCGGGCCAGGCGCTGCAGCAATGGCGTGCCCGCCGCGCGCCGCTGGCCAGCGAGGCGCTGGCCTCGCAGCAACTGCGAGCCTTGCCCATGGGCCGCCAGATGGTGCTGGCCGTGGCCTCCGATGCGGGTGCGCGCGTGGCCGGCCTGCAGGAGGCCGCCCTGCAGCGCCTGCTGGTCAGCGACAACGTGACGGTGGCTGCGGCCCAGCCCCCGCAATGGGACGAGGCCAAGGGCATCCGCCTGTCCAGCCTGGGCGGCAGCCCCGACAGCTTCGACGTGCTGTCGCGCGGCGAGTGGACGATGAACTTCCCGCTGAGCGCCGTCGCCTCGCAGGGCCGGATGCCGGGCGAGATCACGCTGTACGTGGCCGCAGCCCCCGGCGCCTCGGCCACGCGCCCCGTGGCCACGCTGTTCTGGAACGGCATGCTGCTGTCGGCCCGCCAGCTGGACGCCAACGGCCAGCCCGAGCGCCTGCGCGCCCGCGTGCCCGGCTACGCGCTGGGCATCAACAACACCTTGCGCGTGTCGGTGCAGCGCCAGCCCTACTCGGCCGACTGCAACGAGATTCCCCAGCCCTATCCCGCCAGCGTGCTGCCGGCCATCAGCTATGTGACGCCCGGCAAGGCCGAGCCCAACGGCAGCTTCATCGGCCTGCTGCCCCTGCTGGGCGCCAGGTCGCAGCTGCTGGTGCCTGCCAGCTACCTGTCGGCCGCGCCGGCCGCGCTGGAGCGCATGGCCAACCTGGCAGCCGCCAGCGGCCTGTCGGCCTCGCAGGCCGAGCTGGTCGTGGCCCAGGCCGATGCGCCCGCCAAGCCCTCCATGCCCTTCGTGGCCATGGAGGTGCCGGTGGACGGCGCCAAGCCCCTGGTGACGGTCACGGACGGTCAGCAGCTGCGCATTCGCGGCAAGTCGCTGGACTGGCTGGACATCAAGGGGCTGAAACAGCTGTCCTCGGCCGAAGTCGTCACTGCCGGCGGCCAGCAGGGCGTGCTGTGGCGTGCCATCGGCGAGTGGACTGGCGGCCTGGGCGAGCCCTTCCTGCTCAATCGCGGCAACATCGCCGTGATCGGCGGTGACGGCCCGCTGGCCTGGCTCGACAGCAGCAACCCCGATGCCGGCATTCCGTCCGGTCCGCGAGAAGGCGCCTTCCACGAATGGCGCAACTTCCTGTCCTGGAGCGTGCCCGGCATCGCCATTGCGCTGGTCGTGGTGGTGCTGCTGGTGCTGCTGGCCTGGGCGGTGGCGCGCAGCAAGCAGCCCAGGCACTGAGCCGGGCCCGAGCCACGATGACGACGGCATGAGGCGATCACCATGATCTCTTCCCTCTACTGGCCCTACCTGGTGGCCGACTACTACCACGCGCTGGAGATCACCAGCGCCGTGGTGGCCGTCATCATCCTGCTGTCCAGCATCGATGACCTGTTCATCGATGCCTGGTACTGGGTGCGCGAGGCCTGGCGCGCGCTGACCGTCAAGCGCCGCTACCAGCCGCTCAAGGCACAGCAGTTGCAGGAGGTCGAGGAAAAGCCGCTGGCCATCATGGTGCCGGCCTGGCTGGAGTACGACGTGATCGCGCCCATGCTCGAGAGCATGGTGGGCACGCTGGACTACAAGAACTACATGATCTTCGTGGGCACCTACCGCAACGACGAGCGCACCAAGAACGAGGTGGAGCGCATGCGCCGGCGCTACCGCCAGTTGGTCCGCGTGGAGGTGCCGCATGACGGCCCCACCTGCAAGGCCGACTGCCTCAACTGGATCGTGCAGGCCATCTTCCAGCAGAACACGCTGCAGCCCGAGCCCTTTGCCGGCCTGATCCTGCACGACAGCGAAGACGTGCTGCACCCGCTGGAACTCAAGTACTACAACTACCTGCTGCCGCGCATGGACTTCATCCAGCTGCCCGTGACCTCGCTGGAGCGCGAGTGGTACGAGCTGGTGGCCGGCACCTACATGGACGAATTCGCCGAATGGCACACCAAGGACCTGGTGGTGCGCGAGAGCATGTCGCACATGGTGCCCTCGGCCGGCGTGGGCACCTGCTTTTCGCGCAAGGCGATGGAGGAACTGGCCGCCGAGACCCACAACCAGCCCTTCAACACCGACACGCTGACCGAGGACTACGACATCGGCGCGCGGCTGGCGCGCCGGGGCATGAAGCAGATCTTCGGCAAATTCCCCGTGGACTACGTGATACGGCGCAAGCCGCTGTTCGGCCTGGGCAAGGAAAAGGTTTCCACCCTCACCATGCCGCTGGGCATACGCGAGTTCTTTCCCAACACCTTCAAGACCGCCTACCGGCAAAAGGCGCGCTGGACGCTGGGCATCGGCCTGCAGGGCTGGAGCCAGGTCGGCTGGGCCGGGCCGCTGTCCACCAAGTACCTGCTGTTCCGCGACCGCAAGGGGCTGGTGACCTCCTTCGTGGCCATCCTGGCCTATCTGCTGCTGCTGAACTTCCTGGTCTTCCTGCTGGCCGACCACATGGGCTGGTGGACGGTCTACTACCCCTCCCTGTTCGCCCCCAATGGCTGGCTGGTGACGCTGATGAGCGTCAACGTCATCGCCCTGCTGCTGCGCGTGGTGCAGCGCGCATGGTTCGTCTCGCGCCTGTACGGCTGGGAGCACGCCATGCTGTCCGTCCCACGCATGGTGATCGGCAACTTCATCAATGCCATGGCAGCGGCGCGCGCCTGGAAGCTGTTCATCGTCCACCTGGTCACGGGCAAGCGCCTGGCCTGGGACAAGACCATGCACGACTTCCCCTCCACAGACCAGCTGGTGCACCAGCGCCAGCGCCTGGGCGAGCTGCTGCTGTCCTGGCAGGCCATCGACGAAAGCCGGTTGGCCAGCGCGCTGGAGATCCAGCGGCGCGAACGCCGCCCGCTGGGCGCCATCCTCATGGAGCAAGGCTGGCTCGACGAGGCCACGCTGCGCGAGGCCATCAGCTTCCAGCAGGGGGAGCCCACCGATCCCCCGGCACATCCCGGCTTGGCCGCAACAGGCAATCCAAGCACACCAAGGGCCGGCATATGAAGCGTCTCGCACCCCTCGTTCGCCCACTCACCCTGGCCGCCCTGCTGGGCGCCGGCTGGAACGCGCCGCCGGCCTGGCCGCAGGCCGCAGCAGCCGTCAAGGCCGAGGCGCCGCTCAGGGGCCGCGCCTGGCAGCTGGCCAACCAGGCCTATGCCCACTACCAGGCCGGCCGCTTTGCGCGGGCCGCCAGCGCCGCCGCATCGGCCATACAGTTGCGCCCCGACCTGCTGCGCCTGCGCATGCTGCTGATCTACGCGG
>NZ_JTKZ01000204.1:0-4368 GCF_000799035.1 Delftia sp. ZNC0008 | reverse complement strand
TCATGGAGACCCATGCCCAGGCCCTGGCCGAGGTCGAATCGCTGGACAACGGCAAGTCCGCCGCCATTGCGCGCGCCGTGGACATCGCCATGGCCATCGACTCCATCCGCTACATGGCCGGCTGGGCCACCAAGATCGAAGGCATGACGCACGAGCACTCCGTGCCCTTCGCGCCCGAGGCGCAGATGTTCACCTACACCCGGCGCGAGCCCGTGGGCGTGGTCGCCGCCGTCGTGCCCTGGAACTTCCCCCTGCTCATGGCCACCTGGAAGCTGGCGCCCGCGCTGGCTGCCGGCTGCACCCTGGTGCTCAAGCCCGCCGAGCAGACGCCGCTGACCGCGCTGATGCTGGCCGAGCTGATCCAGGAAGCGGGCTTTCCGCCCGGCGTGTTCAACGTGGTCACGGGCGACGGCCCCGGCACGGGTGCGCCCCTTGTCTCGCACCCGCTGGTCAACAAGGTCAGCTTCACGGGCTCGACCGAGGTGGGCAAGCTCATCGGCCATGCCTGCATGGACAACATGACGCGCATCACGCTGGAGCTGGGCGGCAAGTCCCCCGTCATCGTGCTGGACGACTGCGACCCGGCCACGGCGGCGGCAGGTGCTGCCAACGCCATCTTCTTCAACCACGGCCAGGTCTGCTGCGCGGGCTCGCGCCTGTACGTGCACAAGAGCATGTTCGACCGCGTGGTGGCCGACGTGGCCGACCAGGCCGCCCAACTCACCCTGGGCCATGGCCTGGACCCCCGCGCACAGATGGGCCCGCTGGTCTCGCAGGAGCAGATGGAGCGTGTCTGCAGCTACATCGACATAGGCCGCAGCCAGGGCGCCGAGGTGGTGACGGGCGGCGCCCGCGCAGGCCAGCGCGGCTACTTCGTGCAGCCCACGGTGATGACCGGCGTGCAGCACGACCACCGCGTCGCCCGCGAGGAAATCTTCGGCCCCGTGCTCGTGGCCATGCCCTATGACGACCTCGACGAAGTCGCCGCCTGGGCCAACGACACGCCCTACGGCCTGGGCGCCAGCATCTGGTCCAACAACCTGTCCAAGGTCCACCGGCTGATCCCCAAGATCCAGTCCGGCACGGTCTGGGTCAACTGCCACAGCACCCTGGACCCGGGCATGCCCTTCGGCGGCTACAAGCAGTCCGGCATGGGCCGCGACATGGGCCGCACCGCGCTGGATGCCTACCTGGAGACCAAGTCGGTGTTCATCAATCTGTGAGGGCTGCTGCCGGCTTGCAGGTTGTCTGCCGGCCGGCAGCCGGTGCTTGTCGGAAAGCACGGATTCAGATCATTCCGATATCTTTTCACTGCGCAGCCCTGCACAATTTCCCGCTTTCCAAGCCACGCCGCCTGCAGTGCGGCAAAGAAGGAGAGGGAGACCATGGATCGTCGATGGATCGCAGGGCTGTCATGGCTCTTCATCGCCTGGTCCTGCCAGGCGCAGGATGGGGGCAAGGCCGACAGGCCCACGCCCGAACAGGCCCGCCAGGAGGCAGCGCGCTGGAGCCACACCGCCGTGGCCCACATCCAGCGAGTGCACCAGATGATCCGGGAGGCACATCCCGCCGTCCTCGACCCTGGCGCAAGTGCTTTCCACCAGTGGTTCAGCGAGGGATACGACCAGGCCATGGCGCTGTCTGGGCGCGCAGCCACGGAACAGCAGGCCTTTGCCGCGCTGCGCTTCTACACCACCGGATACCGGGACGGCCATCTGGCCGTATGGCGCAACCACCATGCCGCCACGCCTGTACGCACGACGTGGGCGGGCTGGGCCGTGCAGCGCCAGGCAGGCCGCTACCGCGTCTCGGGCCGCGCTGCGCAATGGCCGATCGATACGCCGCAGGTGGGGGAGCAGGTACTGTCGTGCGACGGCATCCCCATCGACGATCTGCTCACCGACAAAGTGGCGCCCTTCGTGGACCGGCTCGTGCACCTGGAGGGAACGAAGTCCGATCTGGCATGGCACCTGACCCGCGAATCGCCCAGCGCCCCGCTGTGGGAGCCGCTCAGGGTGCGTCAATGCACGACCCGCTCCGCTGCAGGCGAAATCCGGAGTTTCAACCTGGCATGGCAGCCGCTGGACGACAAGGACGCCCGTGCCCTGGCGCGGCCCCGGGCACCGCGCCAGGGCATCAAGGAAGTGCGACCGGGAGTGCAGTGGATCCAAGCGTCCAACTTCATGCCATCGTCCGAGAAGGCCATGGCCGCCTTCGAGAAAATGCTGGAGGGCATCCGGCAGGCAGGAGATGCGCAGGCCGTGGTGCTCGATGTGCGCGGCAATGGCGGGGGCAACTCCCTGCTCGGCTACCGCATCCTGATTGCCCTGCTGACAGATGCCATCACGGCCGGCGCCACGCAGCACTCCCAAGCCAGGGCTTACTGGCGTGTCTCCGCCATGGCCCTGGAGGCGTTCGAAGAACGCAGGACACAGCTCCTGCGGACGGAAGGAGCCGGCAGCCTGGTCTACCAGTTCACACAGCAGATGGCCTCGCTGATGGGCGATGCCGCATCGCGCGGGGAAGATTTTGTCGAGCAGCCGCAGGTCGATGAAACGCACAAGGAGTTGCAGCAAGACACCGCCGCCGCACGCGCAAACCCCTTCAAGGGCAAGCTGGTGCTGGTCACGGATGCCCAATGCCAGAGCGCCTGCCTGGATTTCGTGAGTGCGGCGCTGCAGATTCCGGGCATCGTGCACGTGGGCAGCATGACCGGAACGGACACGCAGTACACCGACGTGGCCGACAAGGCACTTTCGCCCACAGTGACGTTCCGCGTCCCCCTCAAGGTCTGGAAGAACCACGGGCGCCAGGACAAGGAGGGCAAGCCCTACCTGCCGCGGTTCGTCTTCGACGGCGACCTCGCCGACACCGCCGCCGTGCAGGCCTGGGTGCTGGACAGCATCCTGCCCACGGCAGGAAACATCCAGCTGGATTGAATAGAGGCAGGCTTTGAGGAAATCGGATGATGCGAAGCAGGTCCCATGACGACGCCGTGGCCGAGCTGTACCGCAGCGATCCGGTCATGGCCCATGGCCATCGAGAACATCAACGCCATCCTGGCCAATGGCGACCCGGCAGAGCTGGGGATCGTGATGCGCCAGCTGGCCCTGGCGTACCTGCCCACACAGCTTGCCCCTACTCCGAATACCCCTTGGGCCATCCCCCCGGCCGGTCACAACACTCCTCCCAGCCCAGCTTGCGCGAGGTGTGGCCTATTCCGGGGTTGAAGGTGTTGGTGGGGTCCAGCTCACGGTAGAAGCCTGCCAGCGCGGGCTTGGCCACGTACAAGTGGCCCACGTTGTGTTCGGCCGGGTACTCGGCGCGGCGCGCGTCCAGCAGTTCCCACATTCGGTGCTCCATGGCCAGCGGGTCCACGCCCTTCTTGACGATGTAGTCCTGGTGGAAGACATGGCAGAAGAAGTGGCCGTAGTAGAGCTTGTGGACCATGTCGCGCTCGACCTCGGCGGGCAGTTGCTCCACCCATTCGCGGTCGTTGCGGCGCAGGGCCACGTCCAGGGCCACGATGTCCTCGACCTGGGCGCGGTGCACCTCGCGGTAGCGGATGGCCGCGCCCGCGATGGCGAAGCGGTGCAGGAAGGCCTTGCGCCCCTCGTCGGCATCGCACTCGAACCAGCCGCCCGTGGTGCTGCCGCTGAAGTGCCGCGTGAGGAATTCACGCGTGGCCTCGGCCGTGTCGTTGGACACGCGCACCAGCAGGTGGTGCTCATAGCGGTCGCGCCACTGGCGCATGCGCGCGGGCAGGTGGCTGGGCAGCAGGTTGGTCAGCGCCTGGATCACGCGGTCGGTGACGCCGCGCAGGCCGAAGCGCTCGAAGAAGCCGTCCACGCGGCTCTTGAGGGCGAAGGCGGCCGGCACCCTGGCCGTGCCGAAGCGGTCGATCAGCAGGAAGGTGTCCTTGCCGTATTTCTCGCCGATGTCGTAGGCCGTGCGGTGGATGTACTCGCCCGCGATCGGCAGGCGCGGCAGCGCGGTCAGCAGCTCGCGGCGCACGGCCGTGAGGTCGTCGGGCGCATTGCTGCCTATATAGAAGACGGTGCTGGGCTCCTTGGGAAAGGTGTCCAGCCGCACGGCGAACAGGCACAGCTTGCCGGCCGAGCCCGAGGCCTCGAACAGGCGCGAGGGGTCGGCATTGAAGCGCGCGGGCGTGTCCTCGTCCACGGCGCGCACGGCATCGGCATAGCGCGGGTCGGAGGCGGCGCGCTGCGCATCGTGGGCGATGTCGGACTCGGTGTAGTCGCCGTTTTGCAGCCGCGTGAGGATTTCCTCGGGCGTGCGGCCCAGGGCGATGCCCAGGTGGTTGACGAGTTCCAGCGAGCCGTCGCCGCACACGCGCGCGTACAGCGC
>NZ_JTKZ01000149.1:0-19866 GCF_000799035.1 Delftia sp. ZNC0008 | reverse complement strand
CCGCGTCGCGTACCTCGATCCAGGGGCTTCCCTTGGAGGCGTTCTCCAGCAGGTCGCACAGCACCTGGCGGGATTGGGGCGACAGCAGCACCGGCGGCGACTGCGTGCCCCAGGTCTCGCGCAGTATGCGCAGCAGGTGGGCCACGTCGGCCTGGACGCCGGGCTCCTCGTGAAGATAAAGCTGCACGCCCGCCAGACGGCGGGCCTGGTTCCAGAGCGGCCTATAGCCGAGGGTCAGAGAGCTCAGGACGGACTGGACCATGGATGCATGCGCGGGCAGTTATCAGTTGATGAAGTTGAACAGTGACAGTTTCTGGATCGAGGCGTAGGACTGCAAGGCCGCCTGCATGCCCACCTTCTGCATGTCCACATCGGAGAGGGCCTTGATCATATCGATGTCTTCGGCCCGCGAGCGCGCTGCTTCCTGCTGGTCCGCCTGGTTCTTCATGTCGTCTTCGAGGCGGTCGGCGCGGTTGAGCTGGTCGCCGGCGAAGCTGCGCATGGCCTGGACGCGGCTCATGCCGGCGTCGAGTTCGTTGAGGCCGCGGCCCAGCGCCTGCTGCATGGCGCCGGCATCGGTGGCGCCGTTCTTCACGCCCGCGATCACGTTGTCCAGCACGCTGAACAGGTCGGTGCGCTGGCTGGGGCCCAGCGTGAAGCTGTCGCCCGTGGCCAGGTTGCCCGAGATCTTCATCGACATGCCGCCCACGGTGATGGTGTCTCCGGCCGTGTAGGGAACGGCCGGGCCGGTCGTGCCACCGGAGGTGACGGTGTAGCTCAGGGCGCCCGTCGTGGCGTCCTTGGTGAAATTCAGGGTGTAGCTGGCGCCCGTGATGGCGCTGGGGTCCGACACCGTGCCCAGGTCGGCATAGGCCGAGCTGCCCGTGGGCGACTGGCGCGTCACGGCGAACACGCCGTTGCCCGTGGGCACGTTCAT
This sequence comes from Delftia sp. ZNC0008, assembly GCF_000799035.1. NCBI lineage: Bacteria > Pseudomonadati > Pseudomonadota > Betaproteobacteria > Burkholderiales > Comamonadaceae > Delftia > Delftia sp. ZNC0008. The sequence goes on along the minus strand of NZ_JTKZ01000149.1, from coordinate 18,929 downwards.
CCAGGTCGCAAAGCCGTCCAGCGCCAGCGGCAGGCCGTTTTCGCTGCCCGTGGCCTGGCCCGGTTGCAGCTGGGAATTGGTGCCGGGGTTGCCGTTGGTGAGAGGGTCTTCCTTGCTGCCCAGTCCGCGGAAGATGGGCAGGCCGTTGGAGTCCTTGGCATTGGCGTAGCTCAGCACCTGGTTGCGTATGCTTTCGAGCTGCTGCACCAGCGCATCGCGCGCCTTCTGGTCATAGGAGCCGTTGCCGGACTGCAGGATCAGGTCGCGGAAGTCCTTGAGCGCGTCGTGGGCGGTGCCCAGCTTGGATTCGCCCTGGGCCATCACATCGCGCTGCAGGCCCAGCACACGCTGGTCGTTTTCCGAGCGGGAGATGCGCGTGAGCGCGCGCTCGGCCTGGGCGGCGGCCACGGGGTCGTCGCTGGCGCGCACCACGCGCTTGCCGGAAGTGGTCTTTTCCATCAGGTCCACCAGACTCGTGTTGCGCGAGTTCAGGTTGTTGATGGTGCTTTCGTACATGTTGGCCGTGCCAATGCGGGAGATGCTCATGGTGGAATGCTCCTGTCCTGTGATCAGCGGCCCACGGTCTGCAGAACGCTGTCGAAAATGCTTTGCGCGACCTGCAGCATCTTGGCCGAGGCCTGGTAGGACTGCTGGTACTGCAGCAGCTTGGCGGCCTCTTCGTCGAGGTTCACGCCCGAGACGGCCGTGCGGTCCGCTTCCAGGTTCTTGGCGATGGTCTCGGACAGCTTGGCCGCGTACTGCGCGCTCTGTGTGCGGGTGCCCACCTGGGCCATGGCGGTGGAAAAGCCGTCGCTCAGCGTGGTCGAGCCATCGAAGAGCTTGCTGTCGCGCAGCGCCAGGAAGGAGCTGGCATTGCCGGCATCGCGCTGGTAGGCCGTGCCGTATTGCGGATCGGTGGCCTTGCCCAGCGTGACCTTGTCGCTGTTGGTTCCGTTGATGGCGGGCGTGCCGGTGATCTTGACCTGCAGGCCCGGCGCCAGCTGGATGGCCTGGCCGGAGGTGTACAGGCCCGTGGCCGGGATGCCGCCTGCCGGTGCCGGGGTGATGGTGTACTCCAGCTGTCCGGCGCCGTTCTTGCTGAACGACACCTCGGCGCCGGCAAAGGTCGACAGGTCGAAGCCCGCGCTGACCTGGATGCCGCCCATCTGCAGCGTGGCGTCGCCCAGGGACTTGATGCTGGCGGCCACGGGGTTGGCCACGGCCAGGTCGTTGGGCGAGTGCACGGCGGCCTGGATGTCGTGGGCGCCTGCCGCCATGGGGCGGAACAGGATGGAGTTGCCCTGCACGCCTTCGGCCTTGAGGTCGAAGCGCAGGCCGTCGATCTCTTTGGAGCTCAGGTCGGCCATGTCGGTGAAGTCCGTGACCTTGCCGTCGGACAGGCGGATGACCTTGCCCGCTGGGGCCGTGCTGCCGAAGACGACCTGGTAGTCGGAGGCCTTGAGCTGGCTGGCATCGACCACCGTGGTTGTCGGCGTGGTGGCACCTGTCCACTGGGCGCCCGTGGTCGAGCCGTTGCTGACCATGGACAGCTTGAACAGATTGCTGCCGCTTTGTCCCGACAGCGTCAGGCCGAGGTTGTTTTGCTGGTTCAGCGTGTCGCCGATGGCCAGTGCCATGCGGCCCAGCAGGTTGCGGCCCTCGGTCAGGTCGCTGCCCTGGAACTGCAGCAGGCCGGCGATCTCGCCGCCACCCAGCATGGAGGGCGTCAGCTCCACGCTCTGGCCGCCGGGCTGCTGGAAGTACAGGGCCATCTTGCCGCTGCCCGGAAACTCCGTGGCCTCCTTGAGCGTGAGCTGGGCCGAACTGGAGCCCAGCACCAGCGGCTGGCTGCCGCCCACGAACAGGCTGATGGTGCCGTCGTCCGCGGGGATCTGGCTGGTCTGCACATACTTGTTGATATTGCGCACCAGCTGGTCGCGCTGGTCCAGCAGGTCGTTGGGCGTCTGGCCCGAGGCGATGGAGCGGCTGATCTGCGCATTGAGCGTGGCCACCTGGCCAGCCAGGCTGTTGACCACGGTCACATCGTTGCCCATCTGCTGCTTGGCGCTGTAGTCCAGCTCGTCGAGCTGGGCCGATGCCGAGCGAAAGCGCGCCGCCAGCTCGTTCATGCGCGTGAGCGCCACCTGGCGTGCCGACGGGTCGGTGGGCGCGCCGGCCACATCGCCGAACGAATTCATCATGTCCGTGATGGCCGCGCCCAGGCCGGTCTTGCCGCCGCTGAACACTTCCTGCATCTGCGCCAGCGAGGTGGCGCGCGCCGAATCGGCCGCCGACACGGCGCTGGCCGTGGCCGCCTGGCGGTTCAGCAAATCGTTGAAGTTGCGCAGGATGGTGTTCACATCCACGCCATTGCCGATGTAGCCGCTGCCCATGTTCTGGCCCGGCGAGGTCTGGAAGGCCACGCTCTGGCGCGAGTAGCCGGCCGTGTTGACGTTGGCGATGTTGTGGCCGGTGGTCTGCAGGGCGATCTGATTCGCCATCAGGGCGCGGGATCCGACGTTCAAAAGGCTCATGGCGTGTTCTCGGTTTAGGCTTGTGCGCGTGCCGCGCTCTGAACGGCGCTCTGGATGGCGCGGCTGAGCTTGCTGGCGTATTCGGGATCGGTGGCGTAGCCGGCTTTCTGCAGCTCGGTCGCATAGGCCAGGGCCGAGTCGGTCTTGCCCATGGCTTTCTCGTAGCGCGGATTGCTGGTGATCAGCCGCGCATAGTCGCGGAAGGACTCCTCGTAGGAGCCGTAGGCGCGGAACTTGGCCGTGACCTTGCGCGCCACGCCGTCGATGTATTCGGTGGTCGTGACCTCGGCGACCTTGCCCGTCCAGCCCTTGCCGGCCTTGATGCCGAAGAGGTTGTGGGCATTGCTGCCATCGGCGTTCTTGATCTCGCTCTTGCCCCAGCCGGTCTCGTGGCCGGCCTGGCCCAGCATGAAGGCGGCCGGAATGCCGCTTTCCTGCGCCACGCGCGCCGCGGCGTCGCCATGGTGGGCCACGAAGTTGTCGCGGCCCTTGGGCGCGGGTGCGTAGGCGTTGACGGACTGGGCCGCGCTGCTGCGGCTGCCGCTCCAGGCGCCGATGGCAGCGGTGCCGCCAGCGGCGCCATTGGCATTGGTGGCCGTGCTGCGCCAGGCGATGCGGCTCATGCTCAGCGTGGAGGGCACGGAGATCTCGGCATCCTCGGCGGCTTCCGAGCCCATGGTGCGGGCCAGCTGGCGCGTGATGGCATCCGACAGTCCGCCGGGCTGGCCCGACATGGCCACCGACAGCTGCTGGTCCAGCATGTCGGTGCTGAGGTTGCCCTGTGCGCTGTCGAGCAGGCCGGACTTCATGGTCGCCTCGCGCATGCTCTTGATCATCTCGCGCATGAACAGCGATTCCAGCTGTTTGGCGGTTTCCTTCGCGGCCTGCGGGCTGTTCTCGCCGGCCGCGAAATTGAGTGCGTTGAGGGACCGGGCGTCGGCCGCCAGCGCATTGCTGGCCGCAGTCTGCGATCCATTGGGAAGTGCGATGCTCATATCACCTCCAGTTCGGCGTTGAGAGCGCCTGCGGCCTTGATGGCCTGCAGGATGGCCAGCAGGTCCTGGGGCGTGGCGCCCAGCGTGTTGAGTGCGCGCACCACGTCGGTGAGCTGCGGGGAGCCGGGCATGTTGATGATGTTGCCGGGCTCCTGCTTGATCTGGATATCGGACTTCTGGGCCACCACGGTCTGGCCCTGCGAGAAGGCGCCGGGCTGGCTGATCACCGGCGTGGTGCTGATGGTGATGGCCAGGTTGCCGTGGGCGATGGCGCAGGGGCCCAGGGTCACGGCCTGGTTGAGCACGATGGAGCCCGTGCGTGCGTTGATCACGACCTTGGCCGAGGGCTTGGAGGTCTCGATCGGCATCTCCTGGATCTCGGCAATCATGCGCACGCGCGATCCCGGGTCCTGGGGCGCGGATACGCGCACGGTGCGCCCGTCCAGCGCCTGCGCCACGCCCTGGCCCATGCGCTGGTTGATGGCGCGCACCACCTTGTCGGCGGTCTGGAAATCGGTGGCGTTCAGGCCCAGCGTGATGCTGTCGCCTTCGTTGATGGGGGTGGGAACTGCGCGTTCGACCTGGGCGCCCTGCGGCACGCGGCCTGCGCTCAGGTGGTTGATCTGTACCTTGGAGCCGCCGGCCGAGGCGCCGGCGCCGCCGACCACGAGGTTGCCCTGGGCCAGCGCGTAGATCTCGCCGTCGGCACCGCGCAGCGGCGTGGTCACCAGGGTGCCGCCCTTGAGCGACTTGGCATTGCCCACGGAGGAGACGACCACGTCGATGGTCTGGCCTGGCTGGGCAAAGGCCGGCAGCTCGGCGGTGACGATCACGGCCGCCACGTTCTTGAGCTGCAGCTGGCCCGCGTTGCCTGTGGCGGGCAGCGAGATGCCCATCTGCTCCAGGTAGTTGGCCAGGGCCTGCTTGGTGTAGGGCATCTGGGTGGTCTGGTCGCCCGTGCCGTCGAGGCCGACCACCAGACCGTAGCCGGTCAACTGGTTGCTGCGCACGCCCTGGATGGCAGCGACCTCCTTGATGCGTGTTGCATGCGCCGGCAGGGTCAGCATGCTGGCGCCGAGGGCGGCTGCAACCCAGAAGGGGCGCTGCGCTTGGCGCAATGTCAGGAGCATGGACAGTACTTTCATGCTGTCCATTCTCCGGAGAATCAGAACGGCATAACGTTCAAAAAGAACCGGGACAACCAGCCAATTGACTGCGCTTCCCCGGCCTGCCCGCGGCTGCGCGATTCCACGCGCACGTTGGCCACCTGGGTCGATGCGACCAGGCTGCCGGGCTGCATGGTGCGCGGGTCCACCGTGCCCGTGAAGCGCAGCACATCCACGTTGTGGTTCACGCCGATCTGCTTTTCTCCGGCGATCACCAGATGGCCGTTGGGCAGCACATCGACCACCGTCGTGCTGATGGCGCCCGTGAACGTGTTGTCGCTGGACGTCGAGCCCGAGCCCGTGTAGTCGTTGTTGTTGTTGAAGCCGATGTTGGAGCGGTCCTTGAGATTGGCCAGCGCATTGCCCGAAAACAGCGGCAGCGCCGAAATCCCGGCCGTGGTCTTGTTGGACCGCTTGAGGCCCGAATCCGACTTCTGGCTGGCCGTCACACGCTCCACGATCTGCACCGTCACAAGGTCCCCCACCAGGCGCGCACGCCGGTTCTCGAAACCGGGCCGGTAGCTGGCCGCGTTGAACAGGCTGCCCGTGGGGCTGCCCGCCACCGGGGCGGGCTGCGGCAGCACCGGCGGCGCCGTGGACGGCATGTCCACCGGTGGCGGGTCATTGAGCGTCGTGCAGCCCGACAGGACTGCCGCCAGCGCCAGGCACGTGCCCGTCGCGGAAAGGGAGAAGGTTCGTTGGGTCATGGCGATGTTCCCGGTGTTTCAGTGATCCATGCTTCGCATGAACCTGGCGAGCCATAGGCATGTGGCGCGACCCCAGAGTCCGGCGCGGCCCAGGTCAGGGACGCCGAGCAAGGGCCGCCCCGCAGCGAGGGCGTCGTCCCCCTCCCTCGCGAAGCGAGTAGAGAGGGGGAAGCGGCGAAGCCGCTCAGGGGGAGAGATCAATTACAACTGCGCCAGCTTGGCCAGCATCTGGTCCGACGTCTGGATGGCCTTGGAATTCATTTCATAGGCGCGCTGGGTCTGGATCATGGTCACCAGCTCCTGCACCACGTTCACGTTCGAGCCTTCCAGGTAGCCCTGCTTGATCATGCCCATGCCGTTGACACCGGGCTGGCCCTGCTGGGGCTGGCCCGAGGAAGCGGTTTCCGTGAACAGGTTCTGGCCGCGCGGCTCCAGGCCGGCCGGATTGATGAACTGGCTCATCGCGATGTTGCCCACCTGCTGGGGCGCGGCCTGGCCGGCCATGGTCACGCTGACCACGCCCTCGGGGCTGATAGACACCTTGGTCGCGCCCTGGGGAATGGTGACGCCGTTGGCGATGGGCATGCCGCTGGCAGTCACCAGCTGGCCCTGGGCATCGACCTGGAAGGAGCCGTCGCGGGTATAGGCCGTGGTGCCGTCGGGCATGTTGACCTGGAAGAAGCCGTTGCCGTCGATGGCCACGTCCAGCGCATTGTTGGACTGCTGCAGGGCGCCCTGCAGGAAATTGCGCGAGGTGGCCACCGTGCGCACGCCCAGGCCCAGGTGCAGACCCGTGGGCAGCTGGTTCTGCTCGGTGGTCTGGGCGCCCGACTGGCGCAGGTTCTGGTAGATCAGATCCTCGAACACCGCGCTGGCGCGCTTGTAGCCCGTGGTCGAGACGTTGGCCAGGTTGTGGGAGATCACGTCCAGCTGGGTCTGCTGGGCTTCCATGCCGGTCTTGGAGATGAACAGCGAATTGATCATGGCGTTTTCCTTTTCAGTGCTTTCAGCCGTTCATGCTCAAGAGTTGGCTGGCCGTCTTGTCATTGGTTTCTGCGGTCTGCAGCAGGCGCATCTGGGTCTCGAACTGGCGGGCGGCGGCAATCATGCCGACCATGGTCTCCACCGAATTCACGTTCGAGCCTTCGATGGCGCCCGACAGCAGGCGGGCGTTCTCGTCGTTGGGCAGCGGCTCGCCGTTGCCCGTGCGGAACAGGCCGTCGTTGCCGCGCACCAGCGCAGCGTCCTCGGCCGGCGTGGCCAGCTTGACGCGGCCCACGGCCACGGGCAGCTGGTTGCCGGTCTTGGCGGTCAGCGTGCCGTCGGAGCCCAGGGAAATCGTGGACTCGGGCGGAATGTCGATGGGGCCGCCGCCGTCCGACAGCACGGCCTGGCCGTTGCTGTTGACCAGCTGGCCCTCGGGGGAAACCTCGAACACGCCGTTGCGTGTGTAGGCTTCCTGGCCGTCCAGGCCCTGGACGGCGAACCAGGCGCGGCCCATGGCCATGGCGTCCAGTGCGCGGCCCGTGCGCTGGGTGGGGCCGGGCGTGTCCACGTAGCCGGAGGTCGCCTCCAGCGCGAACACGCGCGTGCCCGCGCCGCTGCCCTGCAGGGGCACGGAGCGGAAGGTGGACATTTCGGCCCGAAAGCCATTGGTGCCGGCATTGGCCAGGTTGTGGGCCAGCACGGACTGACGCTGCGCCGCTGCGTTGGCGCCCGTCATGGAGGTGTAGATGATGCGGTCCATGCCGGCTCTCCTGACTCAGTTCTTGGCTATCAGCGCAGGTTCACCAGGGTCGAGAAGACCTGGTCCTGGGTCTTGATGGTCTGGGCATTGGCCTGGTAGGCGCGCTGCGCGGTCATCATGTTCACCAGCTCGGCGGTCAGGTCCACGTTGGAGTCCTCCAGCGCGCCCGAACGCAGCGAGCCGAAGGTGCCCGACTCGGCCGTGCCGTTCAGCGCCGGGCCCGAATCGGCGGTCTCCACCCACTTGTTGTCGCCCACGGCACCCAGTCCCTGGGTATTGGTGAAGGCGGCCAGGGCGAGTTGGCCTTCGGTGCGCGTCACACCGTTGGAGTAGGTGGCCACGATGGAGCCATCGTTGCCGACGTTGATGCCGGTGAGCGCGCCAGCGGTATAGCCGTCCTGCTTGAGGCTGCTGACCGCGAACTTGGTGCCGAACTGGGAGACATTGGAAAAGTCCAGCGTCACACTGACGGAGCCCGGGGTTGGCGAATTGGGATTGTTGGTCTGGATGGAGGCAACCGCAGGGCTGGGAGCGACTGTCTTGAGCTTGCCTGCAGCGTCAAAGGTCAGTGTTGCCAGCAAGGTCGCTGTCTTGGGCGGGTTTGCCGTAGGGTCATCAAGGCCGTCATAGACCTTCCAGGTATTGGCGGTCGCGTCCTTCTCGAAGTACATCTGCACAGGTGTGGCCACGCCTTGGCTGTCATAGACATTGACCGATGTGCCATAGGTGGCGCGAGGAGTGGCCGGGATCGGTGGCGTTTTGGTGGCATCGCCTGCAGCCACGGTGGCACGGGCATCGAGGTTGAGATTCACGTCGATCTTGGTCGTGGTCTTGGCCGCGATCGGCTGGCCCGAGGGGAAGACCATGGGCACGGGCTGGCCGCCGGCCAGCACCTTTCCCGTGGTGGCGTCCACGGGGTAGCCCATGACGTTGTCGCCCTGCACGGTCTTGAGGTTGCCCTGCTTGTCCAGGCCGAAGTTGCCGGCGCGCGTATAGGCCGTGCTGCCGTCGGGCTGGCGCACGACGAAGAAGCCGTTGCCGTTGATGGCCACGTCCAGGTTGTTGCCCGTGGTGGTGATCGGACCCTGGCGGAACTGCTGGGTCACGGCGGCCACATTGACGCCGATGCCGCTGTTCTGGCCGCTGGCCGAGCCGACGGCGCTGGCCACGGCCTCGGCGAACTCGGCGCGCGAGGACTTGAAGCCCGTGGTGTTGGCGTTGGCGATGTTGTGGCCGATCACGTCCAGGTTCTTGCTGGCGGCGTTCAGACCCGAGAGGCCTTGTTGGAATCCCATGGTGTGCTCCTGCGATGGTTTGGGGTGTTTGGTGCGGTGTTCAGTACACGGCCTTGACGGAGGTGTAGGCGACGTTGGTGCCGTCGTCCAGCTCCAGCGTCAGCTTGCCGTCGGTGGTGCCCGTGGCAAGCACCGCGTGGGGCGACAGCGTGGTCGAGGCCACGGCCTTGTCGGCATTCGTGGCCTGCACCGTGTAGCGCAGCTGGCTGGCATCGCCCGTGTACTTGCTGCCGTCCCAGGTGAAGTAGTTGCGGCCCGCAGTGCCGCTGCCCAGCTCGACGGTGTCCACCAGCTCGCCGCCGGCCGTGGTGATCTGCACCTTGACATCGGCGGCCGGGCCTTCGAGGTCGAAGGCCGCCGTATAGGACTTTTCCTTGCCCACGCCCAGGGTGTTGCCCTCGGTCAGCACGGTGCGGCCGATCATCTGCGTGCCCTGCAGCACCTGCATGGCCGTGAACTGGCCGGCCATGCTTTCCATGGTCTTGTTCAACTGCTGGATGCCGGTGACGGTGTTGATCTGCGCCATCTGCGAGGTCATCTGCGCGTTGTCCATGGGATTCATGGGATCCTGGTTGTTCAACTGCGCGACCAGCAGCTTCAGGAAGCGGTCCTGCGCTGCTGCGGGGTCGGTGTTCGAATTGCTCGTGGTGTTCTTGCTGTTGAGGTCGGCCGTGCTGGCTACGCTGCCTGCGCCATAGATCATGGGAGTGGCTCCTGGAATGTGGTGCGGACGGGGCTCACTGGCCCATCTGCAGGGTTTTGAGCAGCAGCGACTTGGTCGTGTTCATGACCTCGACGTTGTTCTGGTAGGAGCGCGAGGCCGAGATCATGTTGACCATCTCGTCCACGGCGCTGACGTTGGAATGCGTCACATAGCCTTCGGCATCGGCCAGCGGGTGCTGGGGATCGTGGATGCGGCGGCCCGGCGTGTTGTCCTGGCTGATGGCGCTGACGCGCACGCCCGAGGAGCCTTCCTCGCCCATGGGCACGGTCTGGAAGACCACCTGGCGCGCCTGGTAGGCCTTGCCGTCGGGGCCGGCCACGGCATCGACGTTGGCCAGGTTCGAGGCCACGACGTTCAGGCGCTGGGACTGGGCGCTGACGGCACTGCCGGAGATGCTGAAGATGGAGAACATGGACATGGGAAAGCTCCTGTGGTCTGTGGCGCCGGCTTACTGGCCCTGGATGGCCGACAGCATGGTCTTGGCCTGGCCGTTCAGAAAGCGCAGCGTGGCTTCGTAGCGCACGGCGTTGTCGACGAAGTTGGCGCGTTCGCGGTCCAGGTCCACGGTGTTGTTGTCCATGTTGGTCTGGGCCTGCACCGAGTAGCCGAGATGGCTTTGCGCGCTCTGCCCCGAGGCGGCGGCAGGCAGCGGAATGTGGCCGCCCTGGCTGACGCTGGCCAGCGTCATGGGCGAGGGGCCGGAGGTGACGGCCGTCAGCGCCTCGCGGAAATTGAAGTCGCGTGCCACATAGCCCGGGGTGTCGGCATTGGCGATGTTGCTGGCGATTGCACGCTGGCGCTCGGCGCGCAGCACCAGCGCCTTGCTCTGGAAGTCCAGTCGTTCAGTCATCTTGTCGAGCATGTCGGCCTCGCCCTCTGGGATTTGCGGTGATCGGTTGACGAAATGGCGGCAGCCCACGGACTGCGGCATGCGTCGATTATGGAAATCGGGCCCGAACGCTAAAGCGCAAAGAAAGCGCGTTTGCCTGCGCAGTTCGGCGCTTCGGAAAACGGCGCCCGCCCTATATTTGCTGGCATCGCTCCATGTATCCCGCCCATCCTGACGGGTGCCGGAGCAAGTCAGGAGCCCCAGCCATGTCGAACTTCAGCACCGCCCATCCGCCTTCCGCCGCCCGAGCCTTCGCCCGCGCCGCCGCATGCGCTGCGCTCGCCGCTGGAGCATCGCTGGCAGGCAGCGCGTTCGCGCAGAACGCGCCCGATGGCGCGGCCCAGCTCAGCCAGATCGGCCAGCGCTTTGCCGACGAGGCCCTGCAGCAGGGCATGGCCGGTGCGGGCGCCCTGCCCCTGCGCATGGAAGTGCAGATGGGCCAGCTCGATCCCCGCCTGCGCCTGGCCGCCTGCGCCAAGGTCGAGCCCTATTTGCCCGCAGGCTCGCGCCTGTGGGGCCGTACCCGCCTGGGCCTGCGCTGCCTGCAGGGCGCCGTGGCCTGGAATGTGTTCCTGCCCCTCACGGTCAAGGCCTGGGGGCCTGCCTGGGTGCTGCAAAACGGCGTGCCTTCGGGCCGCCCGCTGTCGGCCGACGACGCCGTCCAGGCCGAGGTGGACTGGGCCGAGGATTCGGCCGCCGTCTACGCCAACCAGCAGGACTGGGTGGGCCTGGTGGCTTCCCGCCCGCTGGCCGCAGGCCAGACACTGCGCCAGAACATGCTGCGCACGCCGGCGCTGTTCGCGGTGGGTGCCGAAGTGCGTGTTCTGGTCAATGGTGGTGGTTTTTCCGTCACATCGTCGGGCAAGGCCATGTCTGCCGCCGGCGAAGGCCAGACCGTGCGGGTTCGCATGGATAATGGCCGGCTCATCTCCGGGGTGGTGAATCCCGAGGGCGTGGTGCTGGTGCAGTAAAAAAACCTCAAGTTTTGTTCCAGGCAGTCGAAAGCTAGGCACAGCGCCTTACGCCGCCAGGGCGATTGGAGAATCAAGATGAAGATAGGTCAAAAACCGGAACTGCCCGCCGCTGCCTCCCAGGCCGCCGCCAAGCAGCCCAAGACAGCCAGCGCCATTGCCAGCGAGGAATCCTCCGCACAGGCCCAGCCTGCCAAGGCGGCCGGTGTTCCCGTGTCGTTCTCGAACTCGGCCCGCGCACTGGACCAAACTGGTCGTGCCACCGCCGACTTCGATGCCAACCGCGTCAAGGAAATCCGCGAAGCCATTGCCAACGGCACCTTCCGCGTGAACGCCGACGCCGTGGCCGACAAGCTGCTGGCCAACTCCGAGGAATTCCTCTCGCACTCGCGCGTCTGAGCGCGGGTTCGGTTCTTTCTCGGTTTTTTCCTTCCGGCGCGAGCACGCGCTTTCTTTTTTCAGCAAGGCCTGTCCCATGACTCTCAGCGAGATGCTCGATTCCCTGGACGCGGTGGTCCGGATGGTGTCCGCCTCGCTGCAATCGAAGGATGCGGTCGCGCTGGAGCAGTCCAGCACCCGGCTGCGCGATGCCATGGCGGCGTTTTCCGAACTGGCCCGCCGCTTCAGCGCGGCCGACTGGACGCAGGAGCTGCGCGAGCGCGCCCAGGCACTGGGCGAGCAGATGGCCATGCAGCGCGACCAGCTGGCGCGCATGGCGGTGGTGGCCCAGCACCAGGCGGCGGCGCTGATTCCCCAGGCTTCGGACCAGGCCACGTATGGACGTGACCTGTATGGACACCCTCACGCCGGACCGGGCAAGGCGCGCATCTACCACTCGGCCAGCTGAAGCAGCCTCCGTCTTCCTTTTTCCTGTCCTGATCAACCCTCCGGCACGCGTGCCCGAGGGTTTTGTCTTTTCCGGGGTGGCGTCGGCGTGACGCGCCTGCCGGCCGGTGCAGGCAGGGCTGCGCATCGGCAGGCGACCCTCCATGCGCGGGAGGAGGTCACGCTTGCTGAAAAAGACGGGGGCTTTGGGCCGTGCGGTGACGGGCGGCCAGGAATGGGGAGGGTGGGCAAAGGCCCGGTTCGGCGAAAGCGGAACAACGCCTTGAAGAAGGCCGGATCCTGCGCGTGCCGGAAAGACGCAGCCATGCGATGGTGCGCGCAAATGCTGTTCGGTCTGCGGTCTGCGGTCTGCGGTCTGGGTGGGCAAAGAGGGTCCGGCCGGGGCCGGACGTCCTCAGACCTGCATGTTCATCACGTCGGTATAGGCCTGCACGAGCCGGTTGCGCACCTGCATCGTGGCCTGGAAGCCGATCTGTGCCTTTTGCATGGCGATCATGGTTTCTTCGAGGCTGACGGCCGGGTTCTCCAGCTGCACTTCACGCTGCAGCTGGCTGGAGTGGTTCTGGGCTGAACTGACGGACTGCAGCGCGCCTTGAAGGGCCTGGCTGAAGCCGCCAGCCGCCACTTTGGTCGATGCGTCGCCTGCGCCCACGCCTTTGGGGAGCTGGGTGCCGTACAGGGGAGAGGTGGTACTGGGGATGCGAAGGTCCATGACACATTCCATCGGAGTTAGCAAGATGACGAGATCGTAGGTCGGCAGGGTTTTCGCATCCGGGCAAATAGAAGGTCAAACGGCGCGCTTATCGGGCGAATGTGAAGCGGCGGACTTCGAATAATCGACAGCACGCTAGGGTCCTGTGTGTGCAGGGCTCGAACACCTGGAACCAAGATGTCTGCTGTCGCTGAAATCCCTGTCCCCCAAGCCACTCCCGTCCCCCAGCCTGCCCTGCAGCAGCGCTGGACGGCCATGGACCGTGGCCAGCGCCTGCGTTGGGGCGCGATCGCCGTGCTGCTGGTTGTCGCCGTGGGGGCGGCGGCCATGTTCTACCGCCAGCCGGACTACAAGGTGCTGTTCTCCAATCTGAGCGACAAGGATGGTGGCGCCATCGTCGCCCAGCTGTCGCAGATGAACGTGCCATACCGCTACACGGAAGGCGGCGGCGCCATCCTCATCCCGTCCGACCGCGTGCACGATGTGCGCCTGAAGCTGGCCACCCAGGGCCTGCCCAAGGGTTCGGTGACGGGCTTCGAGCTGATGGAAAACAGCAAGTTCGGCATCACCCAGTTCCAGGAACGCCTGAATTTCCAGCGCGGCCTCGAAGGCGAGCTGACGCGCTCCATCCAGGCCCTGGCCGCCGTGCAAAGCGCACGCGTGCATCTGGCCCTGCCCAATCAGAACGGCTTTTTCCGCGAGCAGCAAAAGCCTTCGGCCTCGGTGCTGCTGAGCCTGTACCCCGGCCGCGTGCTGGACCGCACGCAGATCGCGGGCATCGTGCACCTGGTGGCCTCCAGCGTGCCCGAGATGGCGCCCACGGCCGTGAGCATCCTCGACGATTCGGGCAAGCTGCTGTCGCAGTCGCCCGACGGCAACGCCAACGCCGTGGACATGCAGCAGCTGAACTACACCCAGCAGATCGAGCAGCAGTACGTGCGCCGCATCCTGGATATCCTGGAGCCTGTGGTCGGCAAGAACAATGTGAAGGCCCAGGTCTCGGCCGAGATGGATTTCAGCCAGACCGAATCGACCTCGGAGCAGCACCGCCCCAACCAGTCCTCCGACGCGGGCGTGGTGCGCAGCCAGCAGGTGGTGGAGAGCACGGGCGAGCAAAAGCCGCCCCAGCCCACCGGCATCCCCGGCGCCACCAGCAACCAGCCGCCCCAGAACGCGTCCGCGCCGGTCAATGGCGCCAATCCCGCACCCCAGGCGGCCGATGGACAGAACGCCGTGCGCTCTGCCAGCAAGCGCGAGTCCATCACCAACTACGAAGTGGACAAGACCGTGCGCCACACACGCGGCAGCACGGGCAGCATCAAGCGCCTGACGGCCGCCGTGGTTATCAATGCGCCCCTGGTGGCGGCCGCTGCGCCGAATGCAGCCGGTGGTGCCACCGATGCCGCCACCGTTGCCGCCGCAGCGCGCGGCCTGACGGCGGCGCAGCAGGCGCAACTGCTGACCCTGGTGCGCGAGACCGTGGGCTACAGCGCCGAGCGCGGTGACTCCGTCAACCTGGTCAGCACCCCCTTTGTGCAGGACGAAGCGCCGGCCGAGGTGCCGCTGTGGCGCCAGCCCGAAGTGCTGGATATGGCCCGCAGCCTGGGCGTGCCCATCGGCCTGGCCCTGTTCGGCGCCATCTTGCTGCTGGGCCTGGTGCGACCCATGCTCAAGGGCCGCAAGACGGCTGCCGTGGGCGGTCAGCTCAATGCCATCGAGGGCGAGCAGCTGGACCGTCCGGCGCTGGCCGGACCCGCTGTCGATCTGTCTCCCACACAGGAGCAGGTGCGCCTAGAGCAGGCGCGCCAACTGGCCAAGCAGAACCCGATCGCGGTGGCCAACATCGTCAAGACCTGGATCAACGGCGAGGCCACCTGAGCCTGCCAAACACGGATTGCTGAGATATGGACGAACGAGGCCTGAACGACGCCGCCATCTTGCTGGTCTCCCTGGGCGAGGAGGAAGCGGCCGAGGTGTTCAAGCACCTCACACCCAAGGAAGTGCAAAAGCTCGGCGAGACCATTGCGCACATGCGCGGCGTCTCGCGCGAGAAGGTGGACTTCGTCATCAACCGCTTTGCCGATGACGCGGCCGCGCAAAGCCTGCTGGTGGACGACGCCAGCGGCTATGTGCGCTCGGTGCTCAAGCGCGCCCTGGGCGACGACAAGGCCGCGCTGCTGATCGACCGCATCCTGCAGGGCGGCGATGTCTCCGGCATCGAAAGCCTGAAGTGGATGGACCCGCTGTCGGTGGCCGAACTGCTGCGCGGCGAGCATCCGCAGATCGTGGCTGCCATCCTGGTGCACCTGGAGCACGAGCAGGCTGCTGCCGTGCTGATGCAGCTGCCCGAACGCTTTCGCAGCGAAGTCATGCTGCGCGTGGCCACGCTGGAAGGCATTCAGCCGACCGCGCTCAAGGACCTCAACGAGGTGCTGTTCCAGGTGCTGGCCGGTGGCGACAAGATCCGCAAGACCTCGCTGGGCGGCGTCAAGACGGCGGCCGAGATGATCAACAACCTCGGCGGCAATGCCGACGTGGCCGTGCTGGACACCATCCGCAACTACGACCCGGACCTGGCCCAGAAGATCATGGACAAGATGTTCGTGTTCGACGACCTGGTCAAACTGGACGACCGCTCGGTGCAGCTGGTGCTGCGCGAAGTGGTG
Organism: Delftia sp. ZNC0008; assembly: GCF_000799035.1. Lineage (NCBI taxonomy): Bacteria > Pseudomonadati > Pseudomonadota > Betaproteobacteria > Burkholderiales > Comamonadaceae > Delftia > Delftia sp. ZNC0008. The sequence continues at coordinate 3,677 of NZ_JTKZ01000149.1, read as the reverse complement.
TCCGAGACGCTGATCATCGCGCTCAAGGGCGGTTCGATGGAAGTGCGCGACAAGATCCTGGCCAACATGTCCATGCGTGCGGCCGAGTCGCTGCGCGAGGACCTGGAAGGCCGCGGCCCGATGCGCCTGTCCGAAGTGGAAGCGCAGCAAAAGGAAATCCTGAAGGTGGTGCGCCGTCTGGCCGAAGAAGGCCAGATAACCATCGGCAGCGGCGCGGAGGACAGCTATGTCTAGTGGGATGAACTCGCGCTTCATTCCCTCCGAGGAGATTGACGAGCGCCAGGTGGTGCAGTGGCGCTTTGGTGCCGTGGACCACATGGGCGGCCTGCAAAGCCTGCCCGGCCTGCCGAACATTCAGGGCGCCCCCGATGCACAGGCTGCACCCGGTGGCGCCGGCATGGCGCGCACACCCGCTTCCTCGTCCGGCTTCCACAGCCTGTCGCTGCCCGGGCGCTCCGATGCGCCCCGGCTGGACGCCGATTCCATGGTGCTGGATGTCGACGCCGACGCGCCAGGCACGGCGGCATCCACCCCCGCCGTGGACGAGGAGCGGCTGCATGAATTGCTGGAGCAGGCACGCGCCGAAGGCCATGCCGAGGGCCTGGAGCAAGGCCGTCAGGAAGCCCGGCAGCAGTGGCAGCAGCACATGGATGACTATGTCTCCGGCACGGGCCGCGAGACGGCGCAGCGCGTGGATGCGCTGCTGTCCGGCCTGGACGCCGGCTTCAAGCAGCTGCAGGCGGATGCGGCGCTGGAATTGCTGAACCTGGCCTGCGACATCGCGCGCCAGGTGGTCCGCCAGGAGCTGCGCAGCCAGCCCCAGGCCCTGCTGCCCGTGGTGCGCGAGGCGCTGGACATGCTGGCCTCCGACGGCCGCGCCGCCACCGTGCGCCTGAACCCTGCCGACTTCGCCGTGCTGGACGAGGCGCTGCGCGCCGAGCATGGCGCCCAGTCCAAGGTGCAGTGGATCAGCGACGCTGGCGTGGCCCAGGGCGATGTGCGCGTGGAATCGGGCGGTGCCCAGGTCGATGCCGGCATGGACAAGCGCTGGCGCCGCGCCGTGGCCGCGCTGGGCCTGGTCTCCACCTGGTATGACGGAGAACGCGATGCCGGTTGATGCCTCCCTGGCCGATGCAGGCGAGCCCTGGCAGCAGCTGCTGTCCAATGCCCGCGCCCGCCTGCACAGCGACATTCCGCTGGAAACCCACGGTACGCTCACGCGCCTGACCGGCCTGGTGCTGGAGGCCACGGGCCTGCAGGTGCCGGTGGGCTCGCAGTGCTGGATACGCCAGGCAGGCCAGGACCCGGTGCTGGCCGAAGTCGTCGGCTTTGCCGGCGAGCGTGCGTTCCTGATGCCTGCGGGCGACATCCAGGGGCTGTCCAGCGGCGCCATCGTGACGCCGGCCGAACCCTTTGTCGCCCCGCTGCGCTTTGGCGACGGTCCTGAAGAGCCCGTGTCCATGGCGGCCGGCGTGCTGCGCCTGCCCATCGGCAGCGGCCTGCTGGGCCGTGTCGTGGATTCGCAGGGGCAGCCGCTGGACCATGGCGGGCCGCTGGCCGACGTCACGGCCGATCTGCTGGACCGCAACCCCATCAACGCCATGGACCGCGACCCGGTGCGCGAGACGCTGGACACCGGCGTGCGCTCGCTCAACGCCCTGCTCACCGTGGGCCGGGGCCAGCGGCTGGGCCTGTTCGCAGGCTCGGGCGTGGGCAAGTCCGTGCTGCTGGGCATGATGGCGCGCTACACCCAGGCGGACGTGATCGTCGTCGGCCTGATCGGTGAACGCGGCCGGGAGGTCAAGGAGTTCGTCGAGGACATCCTCGGCGCACAGGACCGCAGCCGCGCCGTGGTGGTGGCCGCGCCGGCCGATGCGCCGCCGCTGCTGCGCATGCAGGGTGCCGCCTACGCCACGGCCATTGCCGAGCATTTCCGCGACAAGGGCCAGCATGTGCTGCTGCTCATGGATTCGCTGACGCGCTATGCCATGGCCCAGCGCGAGATCGCGCTGGCCATTGGCGAGCCACCGGCCACCAAGGGCTATCCGCCGTCGTGTTTTGCCAAGCTGCCGGCCCTGGTCGAGCGCAGCGGCAACGGCCTCAACGGCGTGGGATCGATCACGGCTTTCTACACCGTGCTGTCCGAGGGCGACGACCAGCAGGACCCGATCGCCGATGCGGCACGCGCCATTCTGGACGGCCACGTCGTGCTGTCGCGGGCGCTGGCCGAGTCGGGCCACTACCCGGCCATCGACATCGAGCAATCGGCCTCGCGCGTGATGCACAACGTGGTCTCGCGCGAGCACTTCGAGCTGGCGCGGCGCTTTCGCGCTGTCTATTCGCGCTACCAGAAGGGCCGGGACCTGGTCCAGGTCGGCGCCTACATGGCGGGCTCGGACCCGCAGATGGACGAGGCGATACGGCTGCAGCCGGCCATGGCGGCCTTTCTGCAGCAAAGCATGTTCGAGTCGGCTTCCATGGACGAGAGCATCTCGGGCATGGCCGCCGCGCTCGGTGGTCAGTGATGCGGTGACGCGGCACTGAGATAACGCAACAGCGAACACAGGGAGGAAAACCCGGTATGTCGTCCTTGAATGCCTTGATGGTGGCCATCGATGCCGCGTCGCGCAAGCGTGACGAGGCGCGCCAGGCGGTGCAGGAGCGTCAGCGCTCGCAGCAGGCGGCGCAGGCGCAGATGGACCAGCTGCAGCACTACGTGCAGGAAATGCAGGCACGCTGGGGCGTGCAGCAGAACCAGTCCGTGCAGCCCGAAGTCATGTTCCACCAATACCAGTTCATGGACCGCCTGCAGCACGCCATCGGCCTGCAGACACGGGTGCTGGCCGACCTGGCCATCCGCCTGGAGGCCGCGCAAAAGGCCTTGATGGCCTGCGAGCTGCGGGTCAGCAGCCTGCGCAAGGTGGTCGAGGTGCGCCGCCGCGACCTGGCGCTGGGCCAGATGCGCCGCGAGCAAAAGGAAACCGACGAACGTGCGGCCATCCAGTTTTTCCGCCGCAGCTTCGGGCTGACATTCCAGGAGGCATGACGCATGTCCACCAACCAGATCGAACAGCGCGCCGACGCGCGCAGCGCCATGCAGCGCACCATGGAGGGCGTGCGTTCCGCGCGCGCGGCGCAGCCGCCGTCCAATGAGCAGGCCGCAGGCTTTTCCTCGCTGCTGGCCGCCATGGATGGCATTGGCGGACTGCCGGACCTGGGCCAGGTCCTCGGCGATGAAGGGGCCGGCGCGCTGGCCAACCTCAAGGGCGCAATTCAGGGCAGCCTGAAGGATCCGGCTGACCTGTCCGGCCTGGCGCAGGGGCTGCTGCAGACGCAATTGCCGCTGCAGCCCCAGGCGGAGACGGCCGATATGGCCACTTCCGCGCAGGCCGATGCCATGCTGCTGGCCGCCAACGGCCAGGCGCCCTGGCTCAGCCTGGTCGGGCAGACCGCCCACCTCGATGGCAAGGGCGACCGCGACATGCTGCAGGGCGTGGCGGGCGACTGGTTGTCTGGCCGGGGCAGTGCCGCCATGCTGGCCTTGCGCCAGGAGCAGGGCGTGGTGGCGCATGCCGCCTTCATGGCTCCGCAACCTGCAGCGGGCGATGCCGCAGGCGCGGCGCTGGCCGCGAACGCCAACACGGCGGCGCTGGCTGGCGCAGTCGATGCCGCTGCAG
>NZ_JTKZ01000264.1:0-5166 GCF_000799035.1 Delftia sp. ZNC0008 | reverse complement strand
CGCAGCGCTGGCGCTGTGCTGCGCCACGCCCCTGGCCTCCTGGGCGCAGGGCGCGCCCGCCAGCCTGCCGCTGGTCATCGGCCAGGGCAGCGGTGGCACCAGTTTTTCGGTGCCCATCCAGACCCTGCTGTTCTTCACGGCGCTGTCGTTCCTGCCGGCCATCCTTTTGATGATGACGGGCTTCACCCGCATCGTCATCGTGCTGTCGCTGATGCGCCAGGCGCTGGGCACGCAGTCGGCGCCGCCCAACCAGGTGATCATCGGCCTGTCGCTGTTCCTGACGCTGTTCGTCATGGGACCCACCCTGGACCGCGTGTACCAGGAGGCCTATGTGCCCTACACCACGAATGCCGCGACCTTCGAGCAGGCCATTGAAAAGGCCGAGGCGCCCATGCGCGACTTCATGCTCAAGCAGACGCGCCAGTCGGACTTTGCGCTGTTCGCGCGCCTGGCCAAGCTCGAAGCCGGCGTCACCGCAGAGACCGCGCCGCTGCGCGTGCTGGTGCCGGCCTTCGTGACCAGCGAGCTGAAGACGGCGTTCCAGATCGGCTTCATGATCTTCATCCCCTTCCTGGTCATCGACATGGTCGTGTCCTCGATCCTGATGTCGCTGGGCATGATGATGCTGTCGCCCGTGCTGGTGGCCCTGCCGTTCAAGCTCATGCTCTTCGTGCTGGCCGATGGCTGGAACCTGCTCATCGGATCGCTGGCGGCCAGCTTCGCCGTCTAGTCCCGTTTTATTGGAAATCCTTCCATGACCTCCCAATACGTGCTCACCTTCGGCCGCGAGGCACTGACCTTGCTGCTCATGATCTCCATGCCCGTGCTGGGCGTGGTGCTGGCCGTGGGCCTGGCCGTCAGTGTCTTCCAGGCGGTGACCCAGGTGCATGAGGCCACGCTGGCCTTCGTGCCCAAGCTCATCTCCGCCGTGCTGGTGTTTGCCATTGCCGGTCCGTGGATGCTGAGCACGCTGGTGGATTTCATCCGCCGCACCATAGAGACCATTCCGCAGGCGGTGGGCTGAGCCCTTCGCCGCGCGCAGGAAACGCCGCCGTGATCACCTTCAGCGAAGCCCAACTGGTGGCCTGGCTGTCGCCAGTTCTCTGGCCGTTTCTGCGCGTGCTGGCCATGTTTTCCGTGGCTCCCGTGTTCTCGCAGCGCGTCATTCCCATGCGGCTGAAGATCGGCCTGGCCTTCCTGGTCGCGGTGTGCGCGCAGCCCGTGCTGGGCGATCAGCCCGTGATCGGCATCAACTCGCCGCAGGCGCTGGGGACGCTGATACAGCAGGTCGGCGTGGGACTGGCCGTGGGCTTTGCCGTGCGCCTGGTGTTTGCCGCCGTGGAGGTGGCGGGCGAGGTGGTCGGCCTGCAGATGGGCCTGAACTTCGCCAGCTTCTTCGATCCCACGACCAATGCCCAGCTCAGCGCCGTGGCGCGCTTCATGGTCCAGATTTCCACGCTGCTGTTCATCGTCATCAACGGACACCTGCTGGTGCTGATGGCCGTGCTCAAGAGTTACGAGGCGTTTCCTGTGGACGGCAGCTTCCTGCAGGCCATCAACCAGATGCGGCTGCACGAGATGGGGGCGGCGGTCTTTGCCAGCGCCTTCTGGATCGCCCTGCCCATGGTCGCCATGCTGCTGTTCGTGAACCTGGTGCTGGGCATCATTTCGCGCGTGGCACCGCAGATGAACATCTATGCCGTGGGCTTCCCGGTCACGCTCACCGTGGGCCTGACGGGATTGATGGCCACGCTGCCGCTGCTCGAGCAGCCCCTGGTCGCCTTGCTGCAGCGCGGCATCGCGGTGTTTGGCACCTCAATGTAAGCAGTTGTGAAAAACAACAGATTTTCCGCTCTGCCGGCCGCAAAAGCCTCAGATCAGCTGGTTGTGGATGGCGTAGGCCGTGAGTTCGGCGTTGCTGCTCATCTGCAGTTTTTCCAGCACGCGCGCCCGGTAGACGCTGACGGTCTTGGGGCTGAGCATCAGCTCGGTGGCAATGTCGGTCAGCCGCTGCCCGGCCGCGATCTTGATCAGCGTCTGCAGCTCGCGCTCGGACAGGCTTTCATGCGGCACCTGGGGTGCGGGCTGGGCCAGGCTGTCGGCCAGCATCTGGGCCACTTCGGACGTCAGGTACTTGCGGCCCGTGGCCACCGTGCGCACGGCCTCGATCAGCAGCATCGGATCGCCCGCCTTGTTGGCATATCCCTGGGCGCCCGCCTTGAGGCAGCGCAGCGCGTACTGGTCCTCGGGGTACATGGAGACCATGAGCACCTTGATCAGCGGATGGGTCTCGCGCACGCTGGCCAGGGCCTCCAGGCCGCTGCGGCCGGGCATGTTGATGTCCAGCAGCAGCACGTCGCAGGCGGCGGTGCGCAGCTGTTCACGCAGCTCGGCATAGCTGCCTGCTTCTGCGGTGACGCTGATGTCCACTGCCTCGGCCAGGGTGTCGCGGATGCCCCGGCGCAGCACCGCATGGTCGTCGCACAGCACCACGTGGATCAAAGTCGGCCTCCTGGAAAAAGGGTCACGCCGCCATGGCGTTCAGCATTCATTGCCCGGGATATTAGGGCAAGCGCCGCCATCGTCCAGCGGAATGGAGACGATGACCGAGGTTCCGCGTCCGGCTTGACTGCTGACATCCAGCCAGCCCCGAACGGTGCGCGCGCGCTCGCCCAGACCGCGCAGGCCGAAGGATTCGGGCTTGTCGCGGGCGCCGTCGGCCAGGCCCACGCCGTCGTCCGTCACCTCCAGCGTGAGAAAACCTTCGCGGTCGGAGAGATCGATGTCCACATGGCGCGCCTGGGCATATTTGCCGACGTTGGTCAGCGCCTCCTGGGCCGTGCGGTAGGCCACCACCTGGATGTCGGGCGCGATGTCCATGCTTTCGCGGCTGCTGCGCACCCGGGTGGGCACGCCCGTGCGGCGCTCGAAATTCTCGGCAAGCCACTGGACGGCGGCCACCAGTCCCTGGTCCAGCACGGGGGGGCGCAGGTTCATCATGATGCGCTGGCTGGCGCCCAGCGCGTGCTCCAGCATCTCCAGCGCAGCCAGCGCATGCTCGCGCAGCCCGCCCTCGGGCGCATTGCGCGCGATCCAGGCCACGTCGAACTTCACCGAGGTCAGCGAGCCGCCGATGTCATCGTGGATCTCGCGGGCGATGCTGGCGCGCTCGCGCTCGGTGGAGGTCTGCAGGTGCTCGGTCAGGTCGGCCAGGCGCCGCTCGGACGCCGCCAGCTCGGCCGCCGCGCGCCGGCGTGCCAGGCGGGCCTCGTGCACTTCCAGCGCATGCGAGACCACATGGGGCAGGCGCGTGATGTGGTCCTTGAGCAGATAGTCGCTGATGCCTTCGCGCATCACATCCACGGCGGCCGACTCGCCGATGGCGCCGGACAGCAGCACGAAGGGCGGATGCCCGGGCTGGCGGCGAACCAGCTCCCAGGCATCCAGCGCCGTGAAGCCGGGCAGGTGGTAGTCGGCCAGGATGAGGTCGAATGCCTGGTTGTGCAGCGCAGCTGCGGCATCATCGAGCGTGTCGACCACGACAATCTCGCAGACCAGCCCGCCGCGCAGCAAGCTCAGCCGCGCCAGCGCCTGGTCGGCGGCGGAATCCTCGATGTGCAGTATGCGCAAGGGCTTGTGCGGTGGTCTGGCATCCCCGGGGGCGCTATCATGAGATACATTTTGGAACATAAATGCAAATGGTCGTGTACACCAAGGGATGCGCGGCATTCCCGTGAACGATTGACAAGGGTTGGCCGTGCTGCAAGGCACGGCGCACGTTGGGCTGAAACGCTGGTGGTGGAGTAACAATGCAGTCAATGCACAAGCCTTCGGGCGAGCCTGCCGTTCCCATGCCCGTCATGGTGGCCGCAGACCTGCAGGATGCCTTGCTGGTGGCGATGCGCGATCTGCAGCGCCTGGAAGGCCTTCTCAATCACGCAACGCAGAACCTGCTGGACCGTTTCGACGAGACCCACGGCCAGCTGGCCGGCGAGGCGCTAGCCGCCTTGCCCCAGCTCGATGCCGCCCGGTCCACGTTGAGGCTGGCGGTGACCGAGTTGCAGTTTCACGACATGTCCTCCCAACTGATCGCCCATATTACGAAGATTTTGCAAGGCTGCGCGTTCCAGTTGGCCGCAGCCACCATGGGTGTGGACGAGGGAGAGGACGATTCCCTGGGCCTGCCGGCGATACCCGACCGGCCCAATCCCGTCACGCAAAGCGAGATGGATGCCGGCTCGGTCGAACTGTTCTGACCGCTGACCATGCACCCATCCACCTTTTATTGCCCGTCTGTTGGAGCTATACATGCGATCGATTCTGGCTGTTGATGATTCCCCCTCGATGCGAAAGATGGTGGCGTTCACCCTCGCAGGAGCGGGATTTCGCGTCGTGGAGGCCGTGGACGGCGTGGATGCGCTCGAAAAGGCCCAGCTCGAACAAGTCGATCTGGTGCTGGCCGACCAGAACATGCCGCGCCTCGATGGCATCGGCCTGACGCGCAAGCTGCGCGAAAACCCGAAGTTCCAGAACACGCCCATTCTCATTCTCACCACCGAATCCAGCGACCAGATGAAGCAGGCCGGACGCGCTGCGGGCGCCACGGGCTGGCTGGTCAAGCCCTTCGATCCGAACCGTTTGATCGAAGTCATTCAGAAAGTAATGCGTTGAGCCGATAAGTACGGGCAACAGGAAACAGCAGGACCAAAGATGGCGGATCTACACCAGGATGGGGCAGGAGCGGGCGCAGACTTCGACCTGAGCCAGTTCTATCAAATCTTCTTCGAAGAAGCGGCCGAGAACCTCGACCAGATGGAGCAGATGCTGCTGAATCTGGATCTGTCGGCGGCCAACGACGAGGAGCTCAACGGCATTTTCCGTTGCGCGCACTCGATCAAGGGCGGCGCGGCCACCTTCGGCTTTGCCGATGTGACCGAGCTGACGCACCGCATGGAGTCGCTGCTCGACCGGCTGCGCCGGCACGAGATCACACCGATTCCGGAAATGGTCGACGTGCTGCTGGAGTCGGCCGATGCCAGCCGCAGCCTGCTGGCACGCCACCAGGCCGGCAACGAGGGCGAGGCCCTGTCCACCACGGATCTGGTGGCGCGCATCGAGATGTTGGCAGAAGGCCGCAGTGCCGTGCCTGCAACAGCCGCCACGCGG
>NZ_JTKZ01000378.1:0-19865 GCF_000799035.1 Delftia sp. ZNC0008 | reverse complement strand
CCGCGTCCATGGCATGCCCCCTCAGAAGCGGTGCAGCACGCCCAGCTGCACGCCCTTGATGGTGCGGCCGTTGACGTCGTCGGCCGATGTGAAGTTGGGCTTCATGCCGCCCGAGGCCGCCAGCCTAAAGCCCGCATTGCGGTCGTTCTTCAACTGCTCGGCCACCGCGTAGAGCATGGTGCGCTTGGACAGGTCGTAGTAGGCCGCGACCGCGCCGCCCGATGCGCCGCGCCCGCTGTCCGAGCCATCCTGTATGCGGCCCCACAGTGCGCCCACGCGCAGCTGCGGCGTCACGCGGTAGTCGGCCGACAGCTGCCAGACGCGGTAGAAGCGGCGCACGTCGGCGTTCGTGCCCGCCACCAACCCGCCCACATTGCCCAGCACCGTGCCCGTGTTGTTGCCCGCCGAGCCCGCCGTGCTGTTGTTGGACCGCACAAAGGCCAGCTGGACCTTGCCCTTGCCGTAGTCGTAGTTGGCGTAGAGGTTGTCGTAGCGGACCGCGTCGGTATAGGCCGCGCTCTGCGGCGCACGCGCATACAGCCCGGCATAGCCGACGCGGTAGGGGCCGTTCAGGTAGTCCAGGCCCAGCTGGTAGATGGCCTGGCGCGCTGGAGCACCGGTCTCGGCCATGGCGTAGTGGGCCTCGAACAGGAAGCCGGCCATGCGCGGCGAGGTGTAGGAGATGTCGTTTTCGAAGCGCGAGGGCACGCCGAAGTTGTTGACCATCGATCCCAAGGTGCGCGAGGTGAAGTCGATGTAGTCGCCGCGCCCGAAGATCACGGTGTTCTGCCGGCCCAGCCGCACCTCGCCCCAGCCGCCGCCCAGGCCCACCCAGCTTTGGCGGTCGAAGCCGCGCGTGCTGTCGGCCTGCGTGCCGTTGTCGGCGTTGATGCCCATCTCCAGCTGGAACTTCGCGTACAGGCCGCCACCCAGGTCTTCCTGACCGCGAAAGCCCAGGCGGCTGCGCAGCAGGGCACCGTCCTCCAGCGTGGTCATGGATGCGCCCGAGCTGCTGCGCATGTGGTTGATGTACTGGTCCACGCTGCCGTAGATGGTGACCGAGGACTGGGCTTGGGCGCCCGCTCCCCAGGCGCCCAGCACGGTGGCCAGGGCCAGGATGCGAAGGGCCCCGCGCTGCGGCACTCGCGGTGTCTGGTGCATTTGCTGTTGCATGTTCTTGTCTCCTTCTCTGTGAAAAATGCTTTTTCGGGCGTGGCTGCGCCCTGCCCCGGACGCATCCAGGGCCGGTTGTCTGTTGGCTGGATCAGTAGGAGATGTGGGCGGTGGCGCGCAGCTCGTCGGGCGTGGCGCTGCCGAAGCCGAAGAATTCCAGGTAGGCGGGAATCATCTCGAACAGCATGTCCGTGCCCACCTGGAAGTCGCAGCCCTTGTCGCGCACGGCGCGCAGCAGCGGCGTGAACTCGGACTTCATCACCACCTCGCCCACAAAGGCGGTGGGTGCGATGCGCTGCACATCGAACGGCAGCGGGTCATCGTCCTTCATGCCCAGCGGCGTGGCGTTGACGACCACGTCAAAGCCCTGCGGGTCCCTGGAGCCCGTGCCCACCTTCATCCTCGGGTAGTAGGCAGCGAGCCGACCGGCCAGGGCCTGCGCGCTCTCGTCCCGCGTGTCGAACAGCATCAGCTCGCCCACGCCGGCCGCCGCCAGCGAGGCGGCAATCGCCGAGCCCACTCCACCCGCCCCGGAAATCAGCACCCGCGCGCCCTGCAACTGCCGCCCCTTGCGCAGCACGCCGCGCACAAAGCCCGCGCCGTCGAACTGGTCGCCCAGCAGCGTGCCGTCCTCGCGCCGCAGCACGGCATTGCAGGCGCCTGCAATGTGCACGGCGGGCGTGACCTCGTGCACCAGGTCCACCACGGACACCTTGTGCGGCATGGTGATCAGCGCGCCGCGCAGGTTGGTGAAACGCATGATGGCGGCAAAGTCGCCGGCGAAATGCGCCGCCTTCACGCCCATGGGCACGACGCAGGCGTCTATGCCCCGGCCGTCGAACCACGGGTTGTAGATCATGGGCGACTTGAAGGTCTCGGTCGGGTCGCCGATGTGGGCGATGAGGGTGGTTTTTCCGGAAATCATTTCCTGGGGCCTTCGGATGCCTTGGGTTGCAGGATTCAGCGGCCGGACTGGGCCAGGGCCTGGTTGCGCAGGCGGTCGTACTCGGCAGCTGCCACGGGCTGCGCACCGGCCTCGCCCAGGTCTTCCATGCGCACGCGGTAGGTCTCGCGGGCGCTCCACGCGGCCAGGGCGGCCACCACGGTGATGCCGAAGGCGATCAGGCCCACGGTCAGCCAGATGTTGTGCGCACCCGGAGGCGCCACGGCCGTGAACAGCGCGGGCAGCATGGCGGTGATGGCCGTGCCCACGTTCTGCGAGATGGCCATGGCCGAGACGCGGGTGCGGGTGGGGAACAGCTCGGGGTAGAAGCTGGGGAACACCGCGTTGTAGCCCTGGTAGACCACGCCCCACATCAGGATGGACATGGCGAAGGCCAGCGGCATGTTGCGTTCGCTGATGGCGTAGAGGTAGCCGATGGCCAGCAGGCCCGACAGCAGCGCGCCGAAGATGATGGGCGGGCGCCGGCCGATGCGGTCGGACAGGTTGCCCACCATGGGGATCACCAGCACCGCGACGATGTTGCCCACCACGGGAATCCACAGGTACATGTCCTTGGCGAAGCCGATGCCGTAGGCGGGCTGCACGGCGTAGGCCGCGCCGAAGATGGTGGCCACCACCGGGATCACGTTCATCAGCGCCATGCAGACCACGCGCAGCATGTCGGGCGAATGGTGGCGGAAGGCCTCGACCACGGGCGAACGCGGACGCGCCTCGCTGCGGCCTGCGGCGGTGAAGGCCGGGGTCTCGTTGACCTCGCGGCGGATGATCCAGCCCGCGATGATGACGACGAAGCTCAGGATGAAGGGAATGCGCCAGCCCCAGCTGTTGAACTGCTCGGGAGGCATGTAGTGCGCCAGCGGCAGGAACACAGCCGCTGCCAGGATCTGGCCGGCCTGCACGCCCTGCAGCGTGAAGCTGGCGAAGAAGCCGCGCCGCCCGAACGGGGCATGCTCCAGGATCATGGAGCTGGCGCCCGAGATCTCGCCGGCCACCGCAAAGCCCTGTATCAGCCGCATCAGCACCAGCAGCGCGGGCGCCCACAGGCCGACCTGGTCATAGGTGGGCAGCAGGCCCACGGCGATGGTGGAAAAGCCCATCAGGAACATGCACCACACCAGCACCTGCTTGCGCCCGTGCGTATCGCCCAGATGGCCCAGCACGAAGGCGCCGATGGGCCGCGCCACATAGCCCACGCCATAGGTGGCCAGCGAGGCGATGATGGCAATCGCCGGATCACCCTGCGGAAAGAAGATCTGCGGAAAGATCAGCGCAGCCGCCGTGGCGTAGATGAAGAAGTCGTAGTACTCCAGGGCCGAGCCTATCCAGCCGCTGGTGGCGGCCTTGCGCGGCTGGTGCCCGGTGGGCTGTGTGTGTATCGGGGTTGCGCTCATGTGTTGTCTCCTCCATGTAGAAAAGGCCCCTGCCCGATGCTTGCGGCCAGGCCGGCGGGATGTAAAAAATGTAGTTCCCGCCTATGGATGCGCCCAAGCCAATTTCGAAAGGCATGTGCGCTGATCGCACGGCGCTGTTCGATAATCGCACGCACCCAGGGTTAATCCGGAAAAATCAAAACCGTCATGACAACACCTTCCACCCTCGCCCAGCGCGACTGGATTGCCGGACTGGAACGCGGCGTATCGATCATCGAAGCCTTTGACGACGCCCACCCGCGCATGACGGCCGCCGAGGCCGGCCAGCGCACGGGCATGGCGCGCACCGCCGCGCGGCGCTACCTGCTGACGCTGCAGCACATGGGCTATGTGGCGGGGGACGGCAAGCTGTTCTGGCTCACGCCGCGCGTACTGCGGCTGGGGCAGTCGTACCTGGAGTCGGCGCGGCTGCCGCGCATCGTCCAGCCGTTCCTGCAGCGCGTGGCCGCCGGCACCCATGAAACCGCCTACCTGGCGGTGCTGGACGACGACGAGGTGGTCTACATCGCGCGCAACGGACCCAACCGCAACATGAACACCGGCTACGTGCTGGGCGCGCGCGTGCCGGCCCAGGTCACGGCGGCCGGCATGCTGATGCTGTCCATGCGCAGCGACGCCGAGCTGGAGCACTGGCTGGACAACCGCGCGCTGACGGTCTTCACCTCGCACACCATCACCTGCCCCGCCGAAATGCGCCGCGAGCTGGCCTTGATCCGCACCCAGGACTGGGCCCTGTGCGAGCAGCAGCTGAACCTGGACTCGCGCGGCATTGCCGTGCCGCTGCGCGACCGCCACGGCGCGCTGGCCGGCGCCCTCAACATCACCATGCCCATGGGCCGCGAAACCGGCAAGGACGCCGTGGCGCGCGTGCTGCCCATGCTGCGCGAGACGGCGCAGGCCATGCGGGATCTGATCTGATGGTGAACGACATGGCCATGGCGCAACTTCCTGACCTGGACATGCATGGCGGCGACGACCATCTGCTGCAGCATCTGCAGGCACTGGAAGTGCAGCTGCACGATCCGCAGGTGCGATCGGACGCAGGCCAGCTGCAGGCGCTGCTGCATGAAGACTTTCTGGAATTCGGCCGATCGGGCGGCGTGCACGACCGGGCCGCCACCGTGGACAGCCTGGCGGACGCCTTGCCAGCACAGGCTCCTGCCCGGCTGGTGTCAGGCGGCTTTGCGCTGGCGCGCCTGGGACCGGACAGCGCGCTGCTGACCTACCGCTCGGCCAGCGTGGCCGAGGATGGAACGGCCGGCCGGCATACGCTGCGCTCTTCGGTCTGGCTGCGCACGGCGCGGGGCTGGCAGATGCGCTTCCACCAGGGCACGCCCACGGCGCCATTCGACCTGGCCGCATCCATGCCATGAGCGGCCTGCGGCGTGTTCAGACGGTCTCGAACGCGTACTTTTCCGTATCCACCTCGCGCTGCGAGGCCACGGCATAGCGGTCGCCCTGGATGCGCTCGGGCTTGAAGAGGTCGTCCAGTTCGGCCAGCAGGGCCGCATCCAGGCGCACGGCGCCGCCGCGCAGGTCTTCGTGCAGGTGGTCCACGCTGGTGGTGCCCGGCAGGGCAATCACATGCTCGCCCTGATGCAGCACCCAGGCGATGGCCAGCTCGGCCAGCGTGCAGTCGGCGCGCTCGGCAATGGACTGCATGGGCGCGAGCAGCTGCAGGTTCTTCGCATAGGCCTCGGGCGCGAAGCGCGGCATGGCGGCGCGGATATCGCCCTTGACCAGGCCCTCGACCTTCTGGAGCTTGCCGGTGAGGAAGGCGCGGCCCAGCGGGCTGAAGGCCACGTAGGCAATGCCCAGTTCCTTGCAGGCCTGCAGCGTGCCCAGCTCGGCATTGCGCGACCACAGCGAATACTCGCTTTGCAGCGCGGCGATGGGGAAGGTGGCATGGGCGCGGCGCAGCGCGTCGGCGCCGATCTCGGACAGGCCCAGGGCGCGCACCTTGCCCTCTTCCACCAGGCGCGACATCTCGCCCACCGATTCCTCGATGGGCACGCGGCGGTCCCAGCGGTGCAGGTAGTAGAGGTCGATGACATCGGTGCCCAGGCGCTGCAGGCTGTCTTCGCAATTGCGGCGCAGGGTCCTGGGGTGGCCATCGATCACGCGGCGCACCACGCCGTCGTCGCCGCGCACGCCAGCCATGCCGCATTTGCTGGCCAGGGTGATGTGGTTGCGGTGGGACTTGAGCACGGGGCCGACCAGGGATTCATTGGCGCCGAAGCCATACAGCGCCGCCGTGTCGAACAGCGTGATACCGGCGTCCAGCGCCGCATGCAGCACGGCCCTGCCCTGCTCGGGCGACGGCGGATGGCCATAGGCGTGGCTGAGGTTCATGCAGCCCAGGCCGACGGCGCTGACGGAGAAGGGACCCAGGTTTCGTGTGGACAGGTTGGTCATGGTGGCTCACAGGGAAAAGAAGAAAGGGAGCGGCCGGCGCTCCCTTGCAGTGCATTCGCACAACGATTTTGCCGTCAAACCGCAGCGCCCCGCACGCCTGTGCGCGCCCAGGCCGGCAGCGGCACGGGCCGGTGCAGCACGTCGTCGTTGAGCCACTGCGCGCTGCGGCGCGCGCGCTCGGCCACGGTGTCCAGCGGCAGTTGCTGGTAGTCGTCGTTGAAGACCTCGAAGCTGTAGTCGCCACGGTAGCCCAAGCGGTCCAGGCGCAGCACCAGGTCGGCCAGGCGCTCGCTGTGCACGCCCTCGCCCGGAAACACGCGGAAGGTGCGCGCCGTGGTCATGCGTTCCTCGAAGGTGGGCGCGTCATGCCACATGAAGTCGGACAGCTGCACCAGGAAGATCTTGTCGCGGTCGATCAGCTCCAGCGCATCCAGCGGCGTCTTGGCGGCCAGGATGTGGAAGGAGTCCAGGCCGATGCCCAGGTTGGACATGTCGGCGCGGCAGACCACGTCCCAGCTGGTGGTGAATTCGTTGACGTTGCGGCCCCAGGACAGGCCCTCGTAGGCGATCTTCACGCCCAGCGGAATGCCGAGCATGGCCAGCTTGCGCAGGTCGCGCGCAATCACGTCGAGGTCGCCCGTGGCATGGCGCGAGGTGGACGAGCAGGCCAGCAGCACGGGGCTGCCGATCTCGGCGCACATCTCCAGCATGGATTTGGCGATGTCCACCTTGTAGTGGTGCAGGTGGTCGGACAGGCCCTCGAAGTCGCGCAGCACCTGAAAGCCCGTGGGCCGCAGGCCGCTGGCGCGCACCGCCGCCGCAGCCGCCTTGACGCCGCCGGGGTGGCCGGCCAGGTCGCGCGCACTGAGCATGACCTGGGTGAAGCCCGCGCGCCGGATGGCGTCGAGCTTGGCCTCCAGCGAGCCATTCAGAGTGATGGTGTCCATGCCATAGCTGTCCAGCAAGCCCATGTTGCCCTCCAGGATCGTTGTGTGTATCGGCGGTTGAATCGGACGGCGGCGCGCCAGGCTTTGCGCTAGGCGTCGCGGTGCACCAGCTCGAACACCACGGTGCCCATGGCGTTGCGCGTGAGCGCGCCGCGGTCATCGGGGTGCAGGCGGCTCGATTCCACGAACTCCACGCCGCGCTGGCGCAGCGCCTGCACGGCGCCAGGCACGTCGGTGGTGCCCAGCCCGATGCGCTGCAGGCGCTCGGGCATGTCGTCCCACTCCAGGCCCGGATCGGGCTCGATGAGCTGCCACAGGAAGCGCTTGCAGGGGCTGCGCATGAGCTTGCCCTTGGGCAGGATGCCGAAGCGCTGCGCGTCGGGCAGCAGGTGGAAGTCGAACATGCGTTCGAAGTAGGTGATCCAGTCGGCGCTGCGGCCACGCCCTATGTACTGGACCACGCCGAAATAGCCCAGGCCGGCCAGCGCCGGTGGATGGGAATCGGCCCCGGCGATGGGCTTGAAATCAATGTCGTAGATGGAGAACTCCTGCCATCGATCGACAAAGTAGAAGCGGCTGCCACCCGGGCCGTGGATGGCCGGGATGTGCAGCTCCATCGCCTGGGCCTGGCTGGGCGCCGCCCAGGCTCCCAGCTCGATGCAGCGCGTATGCGCCTGCAGGGCATCCTGCACGCGCAGCGCCACGGCCGAGATGACGGGCTGCCCGTCCGAGGCGGCATGGGCCAGCACATCGGCGGCGCCCGCATTGACCACCAGGTTCATGTCCCCCTGCCGGTACAGCGTCACCTCGCGCGAGCGGTGCCGCGCCACGGGGCGAAAGCCCAGCCCCTCCAGCACCTGGCCCAGGGCCTGGGGCTGGCTGGTCGTGTACTCGATGAACTCTATGCCGTCGATCCCGAGGCGATTGGACGCCTCGGGCACGTCTTCCCGGCTGCTGGAGGAGGAATCGGTCATTGCGGTACTCCGGGTGGAAACATGATCGTCGTGCCACGCCCAAGTGGCATCGCTCTCCTACGATCAAATACGCGTAAAACTGGCGCGGCCCAACTCAGAGACACCGAGGAAGGGCCGCCCCGCACCGAGGGTGTCGTCCCCCTTTCAGGGGGAAGACGCGAAGCGGCTCAGGGGGTGAGCTGTTTTTCCAGATCGTGCAGGACCTGATAGCAGGGCAGCACCTGGGCCACGCTGGAATTGGGCTCGCGGCCTTCGCGGATGGCGGCGAAGAACTCGCGGTCCTGCAGCTCGATGCCGTTCATGGACACGTCGACCTTGGAAACGTCGATCTTCTCTTCCTTGCCGTTGACGAGGTCGTCATAGCGCGCGATGTAGGTGCCGGTGTCGCCGATGTAGCGGAAGAAGGTGCCCAGCGGGCCGTCGTTGTTGAACGACAGGCTCAGCGTGCAGATGGCGCCATTGGCGGCCTTGAGCTGGATGCTCATGTCCATGGCAATGCCCAGTTCCGGGTGGATGGGGCCTTGCACGGCGTTGGCCTTCACGATGGGGCTGCCGGCCTGGTAGGCGAACAGGTCCACGGTGTGGGCAGCGTGGTGCCACAGCAGGTGGTCGGTCCAGCTGCGGGCCTGGCCCAGCGCGTTCATGTTGGTGCGGCGGAAGAAGTAGGTCTGCACATCCATCTGCTGGATGTTGAACTCGCCGGCCGCGATCTTCTTGTGCACCCACTGGTGGCTGGGGTTGAAGCGGCGCGTATGGCCGCACATGGCCACCAGGCCGGTCTGCTTTTGCAGATCGGCCACGGCCTGCGCGTCCTTGAGGCTGTCGGCCAGCGGGATCTCCACCTGCACATGCTTGCCGGCCTTCAGGCATTCGATGGCCTGGGCGGCGTGCATTTGCGTGGGCGTGCACAGGATGACGGCGTCCACCTCGGGCAGGGCCAGGCTGTCGGCCAGCTCGGTGGTCACATGCTGGATGCCGTACTTGTCGGCCACTTCCTGGGTCTTGGCCAGCTCGCGGCCCACCAGGGAGACGACTTCCACGCCGTCGATGTTCTTGATGCCGTCCAGGTGCTTGATGCCGAAGGCACCGGCGCCCGCCAGGGCGACTTTGATGGTCTTGTTGCTCATATGAGTCTCCGTAGAGCCGCCTCAAGGAGGCGAAGGCCCCCTCGGGGGGCAGTGAATACACGCAGTGATGAACGTGGGGGCCTCAGCCGTTCTCCAGGATGAGATGTCCCACGGCCGTATTGGACGCGGGCACATGGTAGAAGCGGTGGTTGACCTTGGGCAGCGGCGCGGGGCCGTCCACATCGGCCATGGCGCCGCGCGCGATCAGCCACATCACGAGCTCGATGCCTTCGGAGCCAGCCTCGCGCACGTAGTCGATATGCGGCATCTTGGCCAGGCCGGCAGGGTTCTCGATCAGCAGGTCCAGGAAGCGGTTGTCCCACTCCTTGTTGATCAGGCCCGCACGCGCGCCCTGCAGCTGGTGGCTCATGCCGCCCGTGCCCCAGATCTGCACGTTCAGGTCTTCGTCGAAGCTTTCCACGGCGCGGCGGATGGCGCGGCCCAGGTTGAAGCAGCGCTGGCCCGACGGCACGGGGTACTGCACCACGTTGACGGCAAACGGAATCACCGGGCAGGGCCAGGCGCCCGTGCGCGCGTCCTGCTCGCCGCACATCAGCGACAGCGGCACGGTCAGGCCGTGGTCCACGTCCATCTTGTTGACGATGGTCAGGTCGAAGTCCTGCTGGATCACCGACTGCGCAATGTGGCTGGCCAGTTCCGGATGGCCGATGACCTTGGGCACGGGGCGCGGGCCCCAGCCTTCGTCGGCGGGCTGGTATTCAGCGGCCGTGCCGATGGCAAACGTCGGAATGAAGTCCAGGCTGAACGCGGTCGCGTGGTCGTTGTAGACCAGGAAGATCACGTCGGGCTTGTTGTCCTTGAGCCATTGGCGCGAGTGCTCGAAGCCCTTGAACAGCGGCTGCCAATAGGGGTCGCCCACCTTGCCCAGGTCCATGGCCGCGCCGATGGCGGGCACATGCGAGGTGTAGACGGATGCGGTGATGCGCGCCATGTCAGTTGCCTTCCTTGTTGTTCTTGTCCACGCTGCCGGCCTTGCCCTGCGGCTGGCGGTGGGCCTGGGCATCGCCCTCCTCGCCCACGCGGCGGTTGCCTTCGGCCGAACGGCCTCCGCTCACCATCATGTTGCGGTATTCCTCTTCCGACATGCCGGTCATGGAGCCGGCCATTTGCTGGAAGCTCTTGCCATCCGTGGCGCCGATCTTGGCCAGGAAGTAGATGTTGCCGCCCGTGCGCATGCACCAGTTCAGATCGCGGGCCAGGACGGCCTGCTTCTGCTCCTCGCTCATGGCCCATTCGTCCAGGTAGGCACGCTCGTCGGCCTTGAAGCGCTCGCGGTTCTCGGCCTTCATCAGCGACATGCAGAACTGGTTGAGCCAGTAGCCTTTGCGGGACTGCTCGGCATCAAAAATGATGGTGCCGGGCACGTCCAGATAGGGTTTGTCCAATGCCATGGATATCTCCTTGAATATGTCCGGCACCCAGGCCGGACATGGTCGCCATCAGGCTTCTTCGGGCCAGTACAGACGCATGGGGTTGTCGACCAGCAGCTTCTTCTGCAGCTCGGCAGTCGGTGCAATGTGCGGGATGAAATCGACCAGCAGGCCGTCGTCGGGCATGTGGTCCTTCAGATTGGGGTGGGGCCAGTCGGTTCCCCACAGCACGCGGTCGGGGAATTCCTCGACCACGCGGCGGGCGAAGGGCACCACGTCACGGTAGGCATTTTGCTCGCCGTCCAGCGCCTTGGGGCCGGTGACGGACAGGCGCTCTGGGCAGCTGACCTTGCTCCAGACGTTCTGGTGCTCGCGCATGAACTTGAGAAACAGCTCGAACTCGGGCCCGTCCACGGGCTTGCTCACGTCGGGGCGGCCCATGTGGTCCACGACCACGGTGGTGGGCAGGCTGGTGAAGAAATCCCACAGCTCGGGCAGGTCCACGGCCTCGAAGTAGATGACCACATGCCAGCCGAGCTTGGCGATGCGGCCCGCGATCTCCATCAGCTCGTCCTTGGGCGTGAAGTCCACCAGGCGCTTGACGAAGTTGAAGCGCACGCCGCGCACGCCGGCGGCGTGCAGTTCCTGCAGTTCCTCGTCGGTCACGCTGCGGCGCACCGTGGCCACGCCGCGCGCCTTGCCGCCGGCGGCCTTGCAGGCATCGACCATGGCGCGGTTGTCGGCGCCGTGGCAGGTGGCCTGCACGATGACGTTGCGCGCAAAGCCCAGGTGGTCGCGCAGCGCGAACAGCTGCTGCTTGCTGGCATCGCAGGGCGTGTACTTGCGCTCGGGCGCGAACGGGAATTCATCGCCAGGGCCGAAGACGTGGCAATGCGCATCGACGGCGCCTGCGGGCACCCGGAACTTGGGCTTGGAGGGGCCGGCGTACCAGTCCAGCCAGCCGGGGGTCTTTTCAAAAGCGCTCATGTTCCCTCCTTCAATCGATGTAACGAAGGCCGGCCTTTTCGAGCGGCTCGCGCATCTTGTACATGTCCAGGCCCAGCACGCCGGAAGCCAGCTTGGCGCGCTTCTCGCCCTCGAAGCTCTCTCGCTTTTGCGCGGCAGCCAGGGTTTCGGCGGCCTTGGCGGCGGGCACGCAGACCACGCCGTCATCGTCGGCCACGATCACGTCGCCGGGCGTGACCCACATGCCTGCGCAGACCACGGGGATGTTGACCGAGCCCAGCGTGGCCTTGATCGTGCCCTTGGAGGAGATGGCGCGGCTCCACACGGGGAAGTTCATTTCCTGCAGCGTCTTCACGTCGCGCACGCCGGCGTCGATGATCAGCGCACGCGCGCCGCGCGCCTGGAAGCTGGTGGCCAGCAGGTCGCCGAAGTAGCCGTCCGTGCATTCCGAGGTCACGGCCGCGACCACGATGTCGCCGGGCTGGATCTGCTCTGCGGCCACATGCATCATCCAGTTGTCGCCGGGCTGCAGCAGCACGGTGACGGCCGTGCCCGAGACCTGCTGGCCCGCGTAGATGGGACGCATATAGGGCTTGAGCAGGCCCACGCGGCCCATGGCCTCGTGGACGGTGGCCGAGCCCAGGGCGGCCAGGCCGTCGGCGGCCGCGCGGTCGGCGCGCTGGATGTTGCGGTAAACCACACCGAGTTCGTACATGGTGTTCTCCTTGATCTGTGGTGGCGGCCTGCTTACAGGCCCTTTTGCTTGAGGGCGGCGTCCAGGCGCGGGAACACGCGGCGCGCGTTGCCTTCGTAGACCTGGTAGCGCTCTTCTTCGGTGAGGTTGGCCGTGGCCTCGATGTAGCGCTTGGTGTCGTCGTAGTAGTGGCCCGTGGTCGGATCGATGCCGCGCACGGCGCCGATCATCTCGCTGGCGAACAGGATGTTCTTGACCGGGATCACCTTGGTCAGCAGGTCGATGCCCGGCTGGTGGTAGACGCAGGTGTCGAAGAAGATGTTGTTGAGCAGGTGCTCGTCCAGCAGCGGCTTCTTGAGTTCCTGCGCCAGGCCGCGGAAACGGCCCCAGTGGTAGGGCACGGCACCGCCGCCATGGGGGATCAGGAACTTGAGCGTGGGGAAGTCCTTGAACAGGTCGCTGGTCAGGCACTGCATGAAGGCCGTGGTGTCGGCATTCAGATAGTGGGCGCCCGTGGTGTGGAAGCACGCGTTGCAGCTGGTGGAGACGTGGACCATGGCCGGGATGTCGTACTCCACCATCTTTTCGTAGATGGGGTACCAGGAGCGGTCCGACAGCGGGGGCGAGGTCCAGTGGCCGCCTGACGGATCGGGGTTCAGGTTGATGCCCACGTTGCCGTACTGCTCCACGCACTTGACCAGCTCGGGAATGCAGGTCTTGGGGTCCACCCCGGGCGACTGCGGCAGCATGGCGGCCGGGATGAAGTGATCGGGGAACAGCTGGCTGACGCGGTAGCACAGCTCGTTGCAGATGGCGGCCCAGGTGCTCGATGTCTCGAAGTCGCCGATGTGGTGCGCCATGAAGCTGGCGCGCGGGCTGAAGATGGTGAGATCGGAGCCGCGCTGCTTCATCAGCTTGAGCTGGTTGGTCTCGATGGTCTCGCGGATCTCGTCGTCGCTGATCTTCAGCTCGCTGGCCCGCGGGGCCTTGGACGGGTCCTTGAGTCCCGCGATCTGCAGGTCGCGCCAGGCGCCCAGGGCCGCGGGCGCGGTGGTGTAGTGGCCGTGTACGTCGATGATCATCGGAGGGTCTCCTGCGTCTTTATGGGGTGGGAATGTGTCAATGAAGGGGCGTGGCAGGCACCGCGCCGCCCTGCGGCTCGGGACTGCTGTACTGCTTGATGATGAGGGCGGCCATGGCGATCACGCCAGGAATGGCCACCACGGCAAAGATCTCGCTGAAGGCCATGTGGCGCGCCGACAGCTCGGCCACCAGGAAGGAGCCCGCGATGCCGCCGAAGCGCCCGATGCCCAGCATCCAGGCCACGCCCGTGGCGCGGCCGCGTGTCGGATAGAAGGCGGCGGCCAGCGCCGGCATGGACGACTGGGCGGTGTTCATGATGGTGCCGGCCAGGAAGACGGCCACCACCAGCCAGCCCAGGTGGCCGGCCGTCTGGCCTATCCACCAGATGGAGGCCGCCGTCAGCGCATAGCCGATGGCGATGATGCGGTTGGCATTGAAGCGGTCCATGAGCCAGCCGAACAGCACGGCGCCCACGCCGCCCAGCGGGAACAGCGCCGCCACCAGGGTGCCGGTCTTGGGGTCCAGGCCCGCTTCCTTGAACAGCACGGGCATCCAGTTCATCAGCGCGTAGAAGATGACCAGGCCCATGAAGTAGGCGATCCACAGCATCACCGAGCCCACGCGGTACTGGCGCGAGAGCACCACGCCCATGCCGCTGCCGGCCTGGGCCTCGGGCCTGGCCTCGGTCAGCACGAAACGCTGCACGCCCTGCACGGCATCACCGGCAATGCGCGCCAGAACCTTGCGGATGCGATCGGCCGGGTAGTTGTTGGCCACCATGTGGCGCACCGACTCCGGCAGCAGCACGACCAGGGCCACCAGCAGCAGCAGCGGCGCGGCACCGCCCAGGATGAGCACGCTGCGCCAGCCGAAATGCGGGATCATCCAGGCCGCCAGAAAGCCACCGAAGGCCGCGCCCAGCGGAAATCCGCAAAACATGGCGTTGGTCAGCGTGGCACGGCGCGAATCAGGGCAGTACTCGCTCATCAGCGTGACGGCATTGGGCATGGCGGCGCCCAGGCCCAGGCCGGTGACGAAGCGCAGCACGGCCAGGGTCCAGATGTCGGGGGAAAAGCCGGAACCCAGGCAGGCCACGGCAAACACCGCGACCGAGCCCACGAGCACGGTCTTGCGGCCCAGGCGGTCGGCCAGCGGGCCCGAGAAGATCGCGCCTGCGGCCAGGCCGAACAGCGCAGCGCTGAGCACGGGCGCCAGCGCGGGCTTGCTCACGCCCCACTCGGTGATCAGCGAGGGCGCGATATAGCCGATGGCCGCCGTATCAAAGCCATCGAGCAGAACGATCAGGAAACACAGCGCAAAGATCACCCACTGGAATCCCGAGAACGGGTGCTCGTTGAGCAGGGTCTGCACATTGACGCCGGTTGCTGCGGCGTCCTTCTGGACGGATGTCATGACTTGTCTCTTCCACTGTCTCTCAGCCTGGCGGATACCGCATCTGCGCGCGCGGCCCGCCCCTTGCACCGCAGGGGCCGGCAAGCCCCTGCGCTGTTTCTTCAGTCCTGCCTGCGGCCGTCCCAGACCGAGCGCGGCACCATGACCTCGCCACGCATCAGCAGGCGCGCCGTGCGCAGCAGGGCCGCCTTGGTCACTACGTCGGGATGGGCCGGGTCGCTGTCCAGCGTGACGCTGAACTCGCCCGTGGGATGCTCCACCGAGACGGTGAGCGGACCCGTGCCCTGCTGCAGCTGTGCCACGCCCTCGCACACGGTGCCCGGCATCTTCACCGCCGTGCCCACGGTGACGGCCGCCAGCACGCCGATGGCGTCATGGCAGACATGGGGGATGAAGCTGCGCGTGGTCAGCGCGCCGCCATGCTGGGGCGGCGCGATCAGGGTCATCTTGGGATAGTTCTTGGCCGAGACATCGCCCAGGCCCATGGTCTGCGAGATCTGCAGGCGCAGCGCCTCGATGCGGCGCTTGAGGTCGGTGTCGGCGTTGAGCTCGGCCACGGTCTCCAGGCCGGTGGCGCCCACGTCGGCGGCCTTGAAGATCACCAGCGGCATGCCGTTGTCTATGCAGGTGACGTCAAGCGTGAAATCTTCGAACCCCTCGCCCGTCACCGTGACCGTGTCCCGGGGCTTGCCCGTGGGCAGCAGGCCCGAGCAGACCGAGCCGGCCGTGTCCAGGAAACTGATTTCGATGGGTGCCGAGCTGCCGGGCGCGCCGTCGATGCGGGCCGAGCCTTCGTACTCCACCTGGCCGCCGGGCGTCTGCACCGTGATGTCGGCCGCCATGCCGGTGTTCAGCGTCAGCACGCGGAAGGTGCTGGTCTCGCCACGCGGCTGCACCATGCCGGTCTCCAGCGCAAAGGGAACCACGCCGGCCAGCATGTTGCCGCAGTTGGGCGTGGTGTCCACCGTGTCCTTGTCGGGCTGCAGCTGGGCGAAGAGGAATTCGAGGTCGATGCCTTCCTTGTCGGAGAGGCTGACGATGCCGACCTTGCTGGTCAGCGGATGCGCGCCACCCACGCCGTCGATCTGCCGCTTGTCGGGCGAGCCCATGGCCGCGAGCAGCACGCGGTCACGCGTGGGCAGGTCGGAGGGAAGATCGGTGGCCCGGAAGAAGGGGCCCTTGGAAGTACCGCCCCGCATCAGCAGGCAGGGAATGGCCGTTTGCATGGCTGTCTCTATCAGTATGGGTATGACAGCTATTGTGAGCATGGCGCGGGTCAGGCACTACTGAGCAAGCCCGCTAGCAGCTATAGCAAACCGGCATAGCTCAGTGCCAGGCTTGCGCTGCGGGTTGCGGCGCCCGTGCGCCGCAACTGCTTGATACAACTTATTTTTGTGCGGTGCTGCTCAATCGCGGCCATGGCCTCGGCCGCGATCATGGCCATGCCCGGGGCCACGGTGGTCATCACCACGCCCGCCATGGCGATCGTGGCGGTCGTCACGGTCCCAGCGGCGGTCATCGCGGCGGTGCTCCCATTCGCGGTGGCGGCGCTCCTCGCGCCAGCGAGGATCGTGGCGCGGCGGCCCGGCGCGCCAGTGCGGCGGCGGATTGCGCAGGAAGTACACCGGGCGGCCGCAGGCACCGTAGCGTGCGCAGTGCTTGCCCCAGTGCTTGGCATGGCCGGGCGGCACCCACATGTAGACCGGCGGCGGGGCCATGGGCGCCGGCGCGATGATGACGGGCCGCTGGTACAGCAGCGGCGGAGGCGGGGCATTGCCTATGTCCACGGTGCCGTAGACACCCGGAGCCAGCTGGCCCGAGACCGAGCCGCTGATATAGGTCTGCGCCTGGGCCGCAAGGGCCGAGCAGGCCAGCGCAAGGGCGGCCGCGGCGCGCAAGGTGGATCGCAAGGTAAGCATGGCCATGTTCTTTTGAAGGGGTGAAACAGGAAAGGCCCCGTTTCTACCAAGCGCCTGGGGCCGCATGGGCCGTTGCGCCTGAAAAGGTGTAAGAACCCGTTCAAGCCAGCGCCCGTTCCTGCTCAACGCGCCAAGGCTGCCCGCGGTGTACAGCAAACCGCAATGGTCCGCTTTCTGGCCTGCACGCGCTCAGTCCAGCTTGAGCCGCGAATCCTTCACCACCTTCTGCCATTTGGCGATCTCGGCGCGGCGGAATGTCTCCAGCTCGGCCGGCGTGGAGCCTATGGGCTCGGCACCTATGCCAGCGAGCCGCTCCACGATGGCGGGTTCGCGCAGCACCTTGGCCAGCACCGTGGACAGCCGGTTCACGATGGCGGGCGGCGTGCCGGCCGGCGCAAAGATGGCGTTCCACTCGTAGGTCTCGTAGCTGGGCACGCCCGACTCGGCAATGGTCGGCAGCTCGGGGGCGGCCTTGGAGCGCTCCAGCCCGCCCACGGCCACCGCGCGCAGCTTGCCGGTCTTCACGTGCTGCCAGGCCGAGCCCATGCTGGCAAACATCAGCGGCACCTGGCCCGACATCACGTCCATCATGGCCGGGCCGCCGCCCTTGTAGGCCACATGGTGCAGCTGCGTCCTGGCCAGCAGGTTGAACAGCTCGCCCGCCAGGTGCTGGGCCGAGCCCGGGCCTGCCGACGCAAAGTACAGATGCCCGCCCGCTTCGGAGCGGCCGGCCTGGATCAGGTCCTGCACGCTCTTGATGGGGGACGAAGGCGCCACCACCAGCACATTGGGCACGCGCAGCAGCAGCGAGACCGGCGCGAAGGCCTTGAGCGTATCGAACTGCATGCGCGCGTGGATGGCGGGATTCTGCGCGTGGTTGGAGGCATCGAGCATCAGCGTGTAGCCGTCGGGCTGGGCCTTGGCCACCTGGGCGCCGCCGATCATGCCGCCTGCCCCGCCCCGGTTCTCGATCACCACGGGCTGGCCCAGCTCGGCAGACAGACGGGGGCCGATCAGGCGCGCCACCACATCGACGGTGCCGCCCGGCGGATAGGTCACGACCAGGGTGACGGGGCGCTCGGGGTAGTTGGCCGCTGCAGCCGCAGCGGCTGGCGCGGCCATGCCGGCAACGGCCGAGATCAGGCCTGCGGCCGCCCACAGGCCGGCGGTGCGTCTGGACAGGGATTTCATGGTGTGTCTCCTTGGGTTTGAATCGGGCTCGGAAATCGGAACAGCTCGACGGCGCTGCGGCCCAGCACGGCCTGCAGCGAGGCGGCATCGTCCAGCGGGTCCAGCCAGTCGTGCATCCAGCGCACGGCCGCCGGATAGCTGGCCTGGCCCGCGTGCTGGGTGTGCGGCCAGTCGCTGCCCCAGAGCAATCGCTCGGCCGCAAAGGCCTGCAGCAACTGCGCGGTGGCCTGCCGCCCCGAGGCGGCGCAGTCGGCGGCGGGCCAGATGCGGTAGGGCGCGGACAGCTTGACCCACACACGGCCGCTGCCGGCCTGTTGCAGCAGATAGCCAAAGCCAGGGTCGCGCACGCCCAGGGCCGGGTCAGGACGCCCGAAGTGATCGACCACCACGCGGCAGCCGGCCGCCAGCAGGGTGGGCAGCAGGTCAGTCAAGCGCCCGGCCTGCAGGTGCAGCTCCACATGCCAGCCCAGGGTGTTGGCCTGCTCCAGCACGCGGCGCCAACCGGGGGCATTCAGATCAGGCAAAGGCAGGCCGATCAGGTTCAGGCGCATGCCCACCACGCCGGCATCGGCCAGGGCCTGCAGGTGGTCCTCGCCCGTGTTGTCATCGACCACGGCCACGCCGCGCAGGCGCTGCGGCCGGGCGCGCAGGGCCTGGAGCATGTAGCGGTTGTCCGTGCCCAGGAAGCTGGGCTGCACGAGCACGCCATAGGCCAGGCCGTGCGTGTCCAGGTGCTGCAGATACGTGGCCAGGGCCGCATCTGCGTCGGGCGCGTAGCGGCGCACATCGGGCATGGGCAGGCCGCGCTCGAAGACATGGGCATGGGTATCGACGCTGGACGCAATGGCGAACCTGGGCAGGGCAGACACGGGGAAAAACTCCTTGCGGGTGGCGCGGCACAGGATGCGGCGCAGGGGGTATGCGGCCGGATTCTAGGAACGAGGGATATATATTTCCATTCTTCAAAATGGATTTATTCATACTGGATCGATATGGAAACCCGGCATCTGCGCTACTTTCTGGCGGTGGTGGACCAGGGCAGCGTCAGCCGCGCAGCCGACTGGCTGGGCATTGCCCAGCCCGCGCTGAGCCAGACCCTGGCCCGCATGGAGAAAGACCTGGGCGTGCAGCTGTTCCAGCGCTCGCGCCAGGGCGCCCTGCCCACGCCGGCCGCCCTGGCCATGCTGGATGACGTGCGCACCAGCGTGGCCCGCATAGATGCCGCCGCCAGCCGCGCGCGCGAGATCGCCAGGGGCAGTGCAGGCCAGCTCACCGTGGGCCTGGTGTCTTCGGCGCTGTTCGGCACCCTGCCCCGCGCCCTGCGCGCGCTGCGGCAGCAGGCGCCCGGCGTGCGCGTCATCCTGCGCGAGATGAGCAATGCCGAGCAGGCCGAGGCTCTGCAGACCGGCGCCATCGACATCGGCCTCATGCACACACCCGTGGCCGTGGGCGGGCGCATGCGCGAGCGCCAGCTGCTGCGCGAGCGTCTGGTGGCCGCCGTGCCCGACGAATTCCAGATCGGCGAGGACGGCCAGGTCAGCCTGGCGCAGATCGCCGAGGCCGGGCTGGTCATGTACCCGCAGGCCCAGCTGCCCGTGCTGCATGCCGGCATCCTCGACGCGCTGCGCAAGGCAGGCCACGAAGCCCATGTGGCGCAGGAGGCCAACCGGACCCTCACCGTGCTGGCCTGCGTGGCCGGCGGCTGCGGCGTGGCACTGCTGCCCAGCTGGATACGCTCCATGGACTTTCGCGGCGTGCGATTTTGCGAAGTGCGCGATGGCCGGTCCCTGCCCAGCCTGGACCTCAGCGCCATCTGGCCCGCACGCTCCACGCCCACGCTGGCCGACCTGTTCGCACACCTGGACCTGGGCAAAGACTGAGTGCGGCCCGCATTGGCGCCGCACCGGTGCAAGAAACGGGATGCGCCCGCGCCTGCGCCGCACTACAAACCGCTTTCCCTCATTCACGGAAAGAAAAGGTGCCAGATGCAGCCATCGTCACAGCAACTCCAAGGAAAAGTCGCCCTCATCACGGGCGCCAGCTCAGGCATAGGCCGCGAAGCCGCCACGCTGTTCGCACGCCACGGCGCCAAGCTGGTGCTCACGGCCCGCCGCCAGCCGGAACTGCAGGCCCTGGTGGCGGAGATAGAGCAGGACGGCGGCCAGGCCATCGCGCTGG
>NZ_JTKZ01000704.1:0-4376 GCF_000799035.1 Delftia sp. ZNC0008 | reverse complement strand
CTTGACGTTGGCGATGTCCACGCCCGTGCCGTCCGACTTCACGCGGACCTTCACGTTGTAGTCCACCACGCGCTTGACCGGGACCAAAACCTTCATTGCAGCGGCTCCTGATTGATTGATAGATTGACGTTTACGTAAACCGAAATCATTGTATGCGGCGCTGCAGCAGCTGAGGCAGGTTTCCCTGACGGCCGAGGGCCGCATGCGCGCTCACAAAAAAGAACGATCGTGCCATTTTAAGCACGACCCTTGAGATTTCCTGCAGGGGAACAGCCTGAACTCAGGGTATGCACCTAGGAATAATCCTAGCTGCTTTTCTCTGCTGCCTGGGCCGCCACGCCCACGCGTTCGGTGATCTGTACCACCTGCCTGGGGACCGGCAGGCTCACGCCTGCGGCACGCAGGCAGCGCAGCACGGCGAGGTTGACCTCGGAGCGCACATTTCCCTGGCCATTTTGCGGGTCGTTGATGTAGTAGCTGAGACTGAACTGCAGGCCCTGCTCCACAAAGTCGACCAGAGCCACCGAAGGCGCGGGCGTCTTGAGCACGCGCGGCTGCGCGGCTGCGGCTTCGAGCAGGATGCCGCGCACCTGCTCCACATCGCTGTCCATGCCCACGACGATGTTGGTGGACAGGCCGAACTTGACGTCGAATCCGGTGAGGTTCTCCACACGCTGGGTGATCAGCGTCTCGTTGGGCACGATGGATTCGCGGCCGTTGAGCGCGCGGATGATGGTGTAGCGCGTGCGGATGTCGGTGATGCGGCCCTCGAAGCCGTCCACGCGCACGTTGTCGCCGATGCGCAGCGCACGCTCGATCAGCACCAGAAAGCCGCTGACGTAGTTGGAGGCGATCTTCTGCATGCCGAAACCCAGGCCCACGCCGATGGCGCCGCCCATGACGGACAGCGCCGTCAGGTCCACGCCCACCATGGACAGCGAGACCAGCAGGCCCGCCAGGATCAGCACGCTGCGCGTGATGTTCATGGCCACCTTGCGCATGGACAGGTCGCTGACCCACTGGTTGATGACCTTCTGCTCGAACAGCGTGGACAGCCAGAGCACGGCCACCATCATCAGGCCCGCCGACAGCGTGCCCTCGATCAGGTTGAGCAGGCTGACCGGCGTCTTGCCGATGTTGAACTGCAGGGCCTCCAGCTCCTCCATGACCTGCGGCAGCAGGCCGATGCTGTGCAGCACGGCCGCGCCCCAGGCCAGCCAGGAGAAGATGCGCTCGATCAGGCGCACCACGGTGGAGTGGGGGAAGGTCCGGCTGAGCACCCGCGCCACGAAGCGGATCACCGACAGGGACACCAGCAGCGACACGGCCACGCGCAGCCAGAACACCGTGGAAAACCGCGCCAGGATCTCCTGGCTGGTGAAGACCAGCACCAGCGCCAGCAGCGGGAACAGTGCGCCGTCGAGCGCATGGCGGCCAATCCATACGGAGGGCTTGCCATCGTTCAGATGGCCATAGCGCGCATGCAGGCCGCGCATGGCGCCGTAGGCCAGCAGCAGGCAGCCGATGAGAACGGAGAACTCCAGCCAGGCGCTGGAGCTTTGGAAGTCGTTGATGAGCTTGTCGAAGATGTCCATGGATCAGGGCCGTTCCGCCGCAAGGGCGCAGGCCGCCATCATCGCGCAGATCCAGGACAGGCCAACCGGACCGGGGCCTACATGCAGGTCGGTCAGCGGCCCGTCTTCCAGGCCGGTTCGCGCTTGGCGGCGAAGGCCTGGGCGCCCTCCTGGGCGTCGGCATCCATCATGTTGGCGGCCATGGTCTGGCCGGCCAGCTGGTAGGCCGCCTCGATGCCCATCTCGCGCTGGCGGTAGACCAGGGCCTTGCCCATGGCCACGGCCGCGCGGGGCTTGCTGACGATGGACTGCACGAAGTGCTCCACCGCATCGTCCAGCGCCTCCTCGGCCACCACGCGGTTGACCAGGCCCTGGTCCAGCGCCTGCTGCGCGTCGATGAAGTCACCCGTGAGCAGCATCTCCATGGCCTGCTTGGCCGGCACATTGCGCACCAAGGGCACGCTGGGCGTGGCACAGAACAGGCCATAGTGGATGCCACTGGTGGCAAAGCGTGCCGCCTGCGCAGCAACGGCCAGATCGCACTGGGCCACGAGCTGGCAGCCCGCCGCCGTGGCAATGCCGTGCACGCGCGCGATCACGGGCACGGGCAGCCGGTGGATGGACAGCATCATGCGGCTGCACTGCGCGAACAGCTTCTGGTAGTAGTCCAGCTGCGGATGGGCCGCCATGTCCTTGAGATTGTGTCCAGCGCAAAAGGCCTTGCCGGCTGCAGCCAGCACGACCACGCGCACCGACTCGTCACGCGCCACATCATCCAGCGCCTGCTGCAGCTGCGTGAGCATCTGCTCGCCCAGGGCATTGAAGCGCTGCGGATCGTTGAGCGTGAGCCGCACGACGCCGCGCGCGTCGCGCTGCACGTCGAGCAGGGGGCTGGCTTCAGAAGGATGGGTGCTCGCGTTCATGGTGCTCCAGATCGGGTTCAAAGGTCGGCCAGCACGCGCACGTGCGCTTCCACGCTGCGCGCAAGCGGCCCCATCACGTAGCCGCCTTCCAAGCAGGAGACGATGCGCCCCTTGGAAAAGCGCCGCGCAATGTCCTTGATGCGCGAGGTGATCCAGGTGAAGTCCTGCTCGGTCATGCCCAGCTGGCCCATGTCGTCCTCGCGGTGGGCGTCGAAGCCGGCGCTGATGAAGATCAGCTCGGGCTTGAAGGCCTCCAGTCGCGGGATCCACATCATCTCGACGATCTCGCGGATGTCCATGCCCTTGGTATAGGCGGCCACCGGCACGTTGACCATGTTGGCGGCCGGGTGCTGGTCGCCGCTGAAGGGATAGAAGGGGTGCTGGAAGATGCCGCACATGAGCACACGGTCGTCGCCGGAGAGGATGTCCTCCGTGCCATTGCCGTGGTGCACGTCGAAATCGATCACGGCCACGCGCTTGAGGTGGTGGCGGCTGAGCGCGTACTTCACGCCCACGGCCACGTTGTTGAAGAAGCAAAAGCCCATGGCCTGGTGGCGGGTGGCATGGTGGCCGGGAGGGCGCACGGCGCAAAAGGCGTTCTCCAGCTCGCCGGCCATCACCGCATCGGTGGCCGCCAGCGCGGCACCGGCCGCATGCAGCGCGGCCGAGAAGGTGTGGCTGTTGATGGAGGTGTCGGTGTCGATCTGGGAGTACTCGGGGCCGCCGGCCTGCTGCTCCTCGACCAGGCGCTGGGTCAGGCCCTGCAGCGCGGCCACATGCATGCGGTCATGGGCCAGTTCGATGTCGGCCAGCGAGGCCTGGGGGGCCTCGTGCCGCTCCAGCGCATCGGCCACGCCGGTCACCAGCAGCCGGTCCTCGATGGCGTCCAGCCGGGCCGGGCACTCTGGGTGCCCCGGCCCCATCTCATGCCGCCAGCACTCCCTATGGGTGAAATAACCCGTCTTGCCCACAGTGATGTCTCCGCGATGTTTTTTTTAGGATAACGTCGCGCCATGCAAGCTACACACAAGATCAAGGCGCTTCTGGATCAGCTTAACACGGTGGTTGTAGGGAAGCCGGCTCAGGTCCGCGACAGCGTGGCCTGCCTGCTGGCCGGGGGACACCTGCTGCTGGAAGACGTTCCCGGCGTGGGCAAGACCACGCTGGCCCATGCGCTGGCGCACAGCTTCGGGCTGCAGTTCTCGCGCGTGCAGTTCACGGCCGACCTCATGCCCAGCGACCTCACCGGCGTGTCCATCTATGAGCGCAGCAGCGAGTCCTTCGTCTTCCATCCAGGTCCCGTTTTCGCCCAGGTACTGCTGGCCGACGAGATCAACCGCGCCAGCCCCAAGACACAGAGCGCCCTGCTCGAAGCCATGGAAGAGCGCCAGGTCTCGTCCGAAGGCCGCACGCACCGCCTGCCCGAGCCCTTCTTCGTGATCGCCACGCAGAACCCGCAGGAACAGCTGGGCACCTTCCCGCTGCCCGAAAGCCAGCTGGACCGCTTTCTGATGCGCATCAGCCTGGGCTATCCCGACCGCGCGGCCGAGCGCTCCCTGCTGTCCGGCAATGGCCGGCGCGCCCAGGCCGATGCACTGCTCCCGCTGCTGGCCACGGACGAGCTGCAGCAGTTGCAGGCCGCCGTGCTGCAGGTCCATGCCAGCGATGCCTTGCTCGACTATGTGCAGGACCTGCTGGAGGCGACGCGCTCGGGCCAGTGGTTCGTGCAGGGCCTGTCGCCTCGCGCGGGCATTGCGCTGCTGCGCGCGGCCAGGGCGGTGGCCCTGATGGAGGGGCGCGACTACGTGGCGCCCGACGATGTGCAGGCCATCCTGCCGCAGACGGCCGCCCACCGCCTGGTGCCCATAGGCTCCAGCGG
>NZ_JTKZ01000737.1:0-2256 GCF_000799035.1 Delftia sp. ZNC0008 | reverse complement strand
CACGCGGCCCCGTTCATTGCTTGGACGCTGCGGCATGGATGGCCTCCCGGATGCGGTGGTAGGTGGCGCAGCGGCACAGATTGGTCATGGCCTCGTCGATCTGCGCATCGGTGGGCTGTGGATGGGCCTTGAGCAGTGCGGCAGCGGCCATGACCATGCCGGACTGGCAGTAGCCGCACTGCGGCACGTCCTTGTCCATCCAGGCCTTCTGGATGGGGTGGGAACGGTTGCTGGACAGTCCTTCGATGGTCGTGACCGCCTTGCCGCCCACCGTCGAGACGGGCAGCACGCAGGAACGCACGGGCTCGCCATCGACATGGACCGTGCAGGCCCCGCACATGCTGATGCCGCAGCCGAACTTGGTGCCCGGCAGCTTGAAGTGGTCGCGCAGCACCCACAGCAAGGGGGTCTGCCCGTCGCCGTCAAAGGCCACGCTTCGGGAATTGAGGGTGAATTTCATCGTGGGGTCTCCAATGCGCCCGCATCGACCGGGCTGCATGTCTCATGCCTCTCAGAACGAGTGGTGTATGCCTGCTGCAATCACGGTCTGCGTGCGACCGCTGGCAACGCCCACGGAATTCATCGCCGCCACGCCATCGGAGGCGCGCTGGTGCGTGACCGAGGCATGCAACTGCGTGCGCTTGGAGAAGGCGTAGCGCGCGCCCAGGTGGACCTGGTTCCACTTCGTCTGCTCGAAACGGCTGAAGGAGTAGCCGGTGTTGATGGTCACCGCCTGGCTGGTCTGCCAGGCCAGTCCCAGGTCTAGCGCGCTCATGTGGCTGGAGGCTGCGCCGTACTTGAGCGTGGAGCGCGTGAGCAGCGCGTTGAGCCGGACCGGAAGCGCATCGAGCTGGTAGCCGCCGCCGATGCCCAGCACCTGGAAGGTATCGAGCACCAGCGGCCGGCCCGCCACCAGGTCCTGGCCCAGCGCGTTCGCCAGGCCCGTGCGCCCGGCGATATCGAAGGCACGGCCACGCGCATCGGTGTAGGCCACGGCCAGATTGAGCTTGGCACTGGAATAGCTGCCCATGACGCTGTAGGTGCGGTTGGCCTGCGAGCGGCCCGGCACCTCGCCAAATCCATACTGCGCGCCGAACTGCATCCCGCCCATGCGCGGCGTCAGGTAGACCACGGAGTTGTCCACGGGGAACTGGCTGGACAGGCCGTCCAGGTTGCCCGGGTGGTACAGATAGAAGTTGTAGAGCTGGTAGCCATTGCCCCATTGGCTCAGCGTGCCGGCCGTGAAATCGACCTGGCGTCCCAGCCGCAGCGTGCCCAGCGAAGCGCTGTCCAGGCCCACCCAGGAAGCCCGGTTGAAGTAGCTGGTGGGCGAGATCGGCGAGCCGATGTCCGTGAGGAATCCGTTTTCCAGCTGGAACGAGGCCTTCAGGCCGCCCCCCAGGTCCTCGGAACCGCGCAGGCCCCAGAGGTCAGGCTGGGAGATGGCCGAATCCATGCGCGTGAGCCGGCTCCCGCGCACATCGCTGATCCAGGGCATGGTCAGGTCCATGCTGCCGTACAGCGTCACCGAACTCTGGGCCAGCGCCGCTCCCGCGCCGCCCAGCATCGCCAATGCGGCAATTGCTTTGTATTTCATCGCAAGGCTCTTTCATCGTGAGATGGTTTAAAAATTCCACAAGTGGCAATTTCAAACACCACGCCACGGAAGATGCCTGGCAGGGCGCGCATTAATTTCCACTTATGGAAATATTAGCTGCACCCATCGAGTCCTGTGTCTGGGGTTTTCATCTACCGCGTTTGAGGTAGTCCTCGGGAAGAGGAGCAAGGGACAGGCATTGCACCTGTCCCGCACAAGGCGTTCAGCGTCCCAGCGCCTGATCCACGCCCATGTTGGCCAGCGCGTCGGCGCGCTCGTTGCCGGGATCGCCCGCATGGCCCTTGACCCAGCGCCAGTCGATGCGGTGCCCGCCACCCTGCACCAGGGCGTCCAGCCGCTGCCACAGCTCCACGTTCTTGACGGGCTCCTTGGAGGCCGTCTTCCAGCCCTTGGCCTTCCAGCCGTGGATCCACTCGGTGATGCCCTTGAGCACGTACTGGCTGTCGATGTAGAGCACCACGTCGCAGGGCCGCCTGAGCGCAGACAGCGCCTCGATCACGGCCATCATCTCCATGCGATTGTTGGTGGTGTTCAGCTCGCCGCCGAACAGCTCCTTCCTGGCGCTGCCAGCCTCCAGCACCACGCCCCAGCCGCCAGGACCCGGATTGCCCTTGCAGGCACCGTCCGTATAGACGCGG
>NZ_JTKZ01000137.1:0-3482 GCF_000799035.1 Delftia sp. ZNC0008 | reverse complement strand
AGCACATCGCCGCCGCGCAGCACGCTGCCGCGCGCCAGCACCACGGCCAGCTCGCGCCCCGTGGAGTCAATGGCCGCAAAGCGGCTCTTCTGGCGCATGTCCCAGTCCAGTTCCAGCGTGGCGGCGCGCCTGACCAGCACGGCGGCAAGGCCCCCGCCCTGGGGCATGTGTTTGTTGACGGTGAGCATGGGGTGATCAGAACAGAAAATACCGCTGCGCCATCGGCAGCTCGGTGGCGGGCTCGCAGGTCAGCAGCTGGCCGTCGGCCACGACCTGGTAGGTCTCGGGATCGACGCTGATGTCGGGCTGCCAGTCGTTGTGCACCATGTCGCGCTTGCTGACGCTGCGGCAGTTTTCCACGGCCACGGTGCGCTTGCGCAGGCCGTAGCGGTCTGCCACGCCGGCCTGCTGGGCGGCCTGCGAGACGAAGGTGAGGCTGGCCGCCGCCACGCCGCTGCCCTGGCCCGCGAACATGGGGCGGTAGTGCACGGGCTGGGGCGTGGGGATGCTGGCGTTGGGGTCGCCCATGGCGGCGGTGGCGATGCTGCCGCCCTTGAGGATGAGGCTGGGCTTGACGCCGAAGAACGCAGGCCGCCACAGCACCAGGTCGGCCAGCTTGCCGACCTCGACCGAGCCCACGACATGGGCGATGCCATGCGTGCGTGCGGGGTTGATGGTGTACTTGGCCACGTAGCGCTTGACGCGGAAGTTGTCGTGGCGCGCGTTGTCGCCCGGCAGGCTGCCGCGCTGGACCTTCATCTTGTGCGCGGTCTGCCAGGTGCGCAGCACCACTTCGCCCACGCGGCCCATGGCTTGGCTGTCGCTGGAGATCATGGAGAAGGCGCCGAGGTCGTGCAGCACGTCCTCGGCGGCGATGGTCTCGCGGCGGATGCGGCTTTCGGCGAAGGCGATGTCCTCGGCAATCGAGGCATCCAGGTGGTGGCAGACCATGAGCATGTCCAGGTGCTCGTCCAGCGTGTTCACCGTGTAGGGCCGCGTGGGGTTGGTGGACGAGGGCAGCACGTTGGCCTCGCCGCAGACCTTGATGATGTCGGGCGCGTGGCCGCCGCCCGCGCCTTCGGTGTGGTAGGTGTGGATGGTGCGGCCCTTGAAGGCGGCCACCGTGGCCTCGACGAAGCCGCCCTCGTTGAGCGTGTCGGTGTGGATGGCGACCTGGGTGTCGGTCTCGTCGGCCACGCCCAGGCAGCAGTCGATGGCGGCGGGCGTCGATCCCCAGTCCTCGTGCAGCTTCAGGCCGATGGCGCCCGCCGCGATCTGCTCGCGCAGCGGCGCGGCCTGGCTGGCGTTGCCCTTGCCCAGCAGGCCGATGTTCATGGGGTAGCCGTCCACGGCCTGCAGCATGCGCTCCATGTGCCAGGGGCCGGGCGTGACCGTGGTGGCGAAGGTGCCCGTGGCCGGGCCCGTGCCGCCGCCGATCATGGTGGTCACGCCGCTGGTCAGCGCCTCGTCGATCTGCTGCGGGCAGATGAAGTGGATGTGCGTGTCGATGCCGCCGGCCGTGACGATCATGCCCTCGCCCGCAATGATTTCCGTGCCGGGGCCGATGACGATGGTCACGCCCGGCTGCATGTCCGGGTTGCCGGCCTTGCCTATGCCTGCGATCAGCCCGTTCTTGATGGCGATGTCGGCCTTGACGATGCCCCAGTGGTCGATGATCACGGCATTGGTGATGACGGTGTCGGCGCAGTCGGCGGCCATGCGCTGGCTCTGGCCCATGCCGTCGCGGATGACCTTGCCGCCGCCGAACTTGACCTCTTCGCCGTAGATCGTGTGGTCCTTCTCGATCTCGATGACCAGGGCCGTGTCGGCCAGCCGCAGGCGGTCGCCCACGGTGGGGCCGAACATCTCGGCATAGGCCTGGCGCGTGATGCTTGCCATGAATGTTCCCTTTCAGAGAGGCCCCATCACCTTGGCGTTGAAGCCGAAGATGATGCGGTCGCCGGAGATTTCCACGAGTTCCACGGTGCGCTCCTGCCCGGGCTCGAAGCGCACGGCCGTGCCGGCCGCGATGTTCAGCCGCCAGCCGCGTGCGGCGGCGCGGTCGAAGTGCAGGGCCTCGTTGACCTCGAAGAAGTGAAAGTGCGAGCCCACCTGCACGGGCCGGTCGCCGGTGTTGGTGACCGTGAGGGTCTGCACGGGCCGGCCTGCGTTCAGCAGGATCTCGCCGGGCTCGGCCAGCAGCTCGCCGGGGATGATGCGCTCGGTCATGTGCGGCTCCCGCGATCAGCCTGCCAGCGCCACGGCACCGTAGCCCATGGCGGCCACGCCGGCCAGGCGTGCGGCCCAGGCCGATGCCGTGCCGCCGCGCATGGCCCGGCCAAAGGCCACGCCCAGCGCATGCAGCACCAGCGTGGTGGCGACCATGCCCGCCATGTAGGCCCAGAACACGGCTGCGGGCAGCGCGTGGGGGAAGACCTCGCCATGCGCGTATCCGTGGAACAGCGCGAAGGCGCCGGCCAGCACCATGGCCAGGGCCACGGGCAGGCGGCGCTGGGCCACCAGCAGCAGGCCGAAGGCCAGCAGCGAGGCGGCCACCATGGGCTCCACGGCCGGCAGCTCCAGCGGGGTCTGCGTCAGCGCCAGGCCCAGCGCCATGCAGGCGGCAAAGGCCACGGGCGGCAGCCACTGGCGCTTGAGCATCAGCCCGCACCACAGGCCCAGCGCCACCATGGCCAGCAGATGGTCCAGGCCCGCGATGGGATGGGACAGCCCGGCCATCAGGGCCTGCATGGCGCCGTCGCCGGCATGCAGGTGGGCGCCGGCCCCCGTATGGGCGCTGGCGGCCGTGGCGGCGGCCAGCAGGGCCGGGGCGAGCAGAAGGCGGGGATGGAACATGGCGGATCTCCTCAAACGATCGGGTGATGAACGGTGACCAGCTTGGTGCCGTCCGGGAAAGTGGCTTCGACCTGGATGTCCGGGATCATTTCTGGGATGCCCTCCATCACATCGGCGCGCGTCAGCACCGTGGTGCCCAGGTGCATGAGCTCGGCCACGGTCCTGCCGTCGCGCGCCCACTCCAGCACGGCAGCGCTGATCAGCGCCACGGCCTCGGGGTAGTTGAGCTTCAGGCCGCGCGCCTTGCGCCGCTCGGCCACCAGGGCTGCGGTGAACAGCAGCAGCTTGTCTTTTTCACGCGGGGTGAGTTCCATGGACGAGTCTCCGTTGATCAGGTGGCCCACAGGCGCGGGGGGCGGGCTTGTTGATTGAGCAGGGCCGGGCGCAGCAGGCGCCAGCCTTCATGCAGCACGGCCCGTGCCGCCTCCATGCGGCGGGCAAGCACGCGCAGCAGCAGCACCGAGGGCGCGCCGCCCTGGCCGGCCAGCAGGCTGGCACCGGCGCGCACTTCGTCGCTCCAGGGCAGGCTGGCGGCCAGTTGCTCGCTCAATGGCTCCATGGCCGCCAGGGGTTCCGGGGCCACGGCCCAGAGGCTGGCCTGTATGGGCAAGCCTGCCCAGACGCGG
>NZ_JTKZ01000101.1:0-13448 GCF_000799035.1 Delftia sp. ZNC0008 | reverse complement strand
CCGCGTAGCCGCAGTGCCCGCGCTGCCAGGTGCGGCGCAGTGGCGGCGCGCGGCAGGATGGCAAGGCCCAGACCCACCGAGACCATGTGGCACATGGCGTCGAAGCTGCGCACCTGGATGC
This sequence comes from Delftia sp. ZNC0008, assembly GCF_000799035.1. Lineage (NCBI taxonomy): Bacteria > Pseudomonadati > Pseudomonadota > Betaproteobacteria > Burkholderiales > Comamonadaceae > Delftia > Delftia sp. ZNC0008. The sequence goes on along the minus strand of NZ_JTKZ01000101.1, from coordinate 13,327 downwards.
GGATCCGCACGGGGCGGTTGATGGATTCGGCCTCGGCCGCAATGCGCCGCATCAGCGAGGTGGAGCGGGCCAGGCTCACGAAGTCGTGGTCCAGCACGGTGGCCAGGGGCACGGGGGAGGCGTCGTCCGTATCCAGCGCATGGCCGCGCGGCATGACGAGCACCAGCTCGTCCACATCGCAGACCTGGGTGCTCAGGCCTTCCAGGGGCGTGTTCTCCCCGATGATGGCCAGCTCGGCCACGCCGCTGAGCACGGCGCGCACGGACTCCTCGCTGAGCGCGTCCTCCAGGTCCACCGACACACCCGGGTGGGCCGCCATGAAGTCGGCCAGCAGCCGGGGCAGAAAGCCTGCGAACGCCGAGTTGTTGGCCCACAGGCGCAACTGGCCCGTGGCGCCGCTGCGAAAGTCGTCCATGGCCAGGGCCAGGTGCTCCAGCCGGGCCACCACATCCACCGCATGGTGGTACATGCTCTGGCCGGCAGGCGTGGGCGTCACGCCGCGCTTGCTGCGCACCAGCAGGGTCACGCCGCAGTGCTGCTCCAGCTCGGCCACGCGCTTGCTGGCGGCTGCCAGTGACAGCCCCAGCGTGCGCGAGCCGGCCGTCAGGCTGCCGGCATCGACCACGGCCACATACAGGCGCAGTGTCAGCAGATCGAAGCGGTGGAGGTTGATCATTCCCATCCTCCACCAGAGACGAAGGATGGATCAACGAGATACGGCTGTTCGACCGCGAGCAGGCCCGCAAGAATGCGCCGGTACAAAGAGAACATGGAGACAAGCATGAATCGACGCATTGTGCTGCAGGCCGCCGGCCTGGCAGCAGCCGCCCTGCTGGGCGCAGGAACCGTCCAGGCCCAGGCCTTTCCAGCCAAGTCCATCACCCTCGTGGTCCCCAATCCGCCCGGAGGCGTGGTGGACACGGCGGCACGCCTGGCGTCCGATCCGATGTCGCGCCTGCTGGGGCAGTCGGTCGTGGTGGACAACCGGGGCGGGGCCAGCGGCAACATTGCCTACCAGATGGTGGCCAGGGCACCCAAGGACGGCTACACGCTGCTGGCTTCGTATTCGGCCTACCACGTGGGCAATCCGGCGCTGTTTCCCAAGCTGCCCTGGGCCCAGTCCGAGCTGGTGCCCGTGGGACTGATCGTGGCCGCTACCAATGTGATCGCCGTCCATCCTTCGGTGCCGGCGAACAGTCTGCAGGAATTCATTGCCTACCTGCGCAAGAACCCGGGCAAGGTCAACTATGCGTCGCAGGGCAATGGCTCGCTGTCGCACGTGGGCACGGCCGTGTTCGCCCAGGTGACCCAGACCCAGATCACGCATGTGCCCTACAAGGGGTCCGGCCCGGCCATCCAGGACGTGCTGGGCGGCCAGGTGCAGATGTTCATCACCACGCCGCCTTCGGTGCTGGGCCATGTGCAGACGGGCAAGCTCAGGGCCCTGGCCGTGACCAGCAAGACGCGCCACCCCATGCTGCCCGATGTGCCCACCACGGCCGAAGCGGGCCTGCCGGGCTTCGAGCTGGAGGCCTGGGTCGGCCTGTTCGCGCCTGCGGGCACACCGCCCGACGCCATCGCCAGGCTGTCGGACGCGCTCAAGACCTCCCTGGAGTCGCCTGACGTGCAAAAGCGCGCGGCCCTGCAGGGCGTGGAGCCGCGATTCCTCGGCCCGCAGGCGCTGGCCGCCCTGGTCCAGCGCGAGACGGACCACTGGGGCAAGGTCATCAAGGCCAACCACATCACGATGGATTGACATGACAGCCAAAACCCATTTCCGTATCGGGCAGATCGTGCCCAGCTCCAACACTACGATGGAGACCGAGATCCCTGCCATCCTGCGTGCCCGCGAGGCCCTGGCGCCCGAGCGTTTCACCTTTCACTCCAGCCGCATGCGCATGAAGCATGTGACCAAGGAGGAGCTGGCCGCCATGGACGGCGACAGCGACCGCTGCGCGCTGGAACTGTCGGATGCGCGTGTCGATGTGCTCGGCTATGCCTGCCTGGTGGCCATCATGAGCATGGGGCGCGGCTACCACCGGGTCTCCGAGGCGCGCCTGCACCAGCGCACCGTGGACAACGGCGGCCCCGCGCCTGTGGTCACCAGCGCCGGCGCCCTGGTCGATGGCCTGCACGCCATCGGCGCGAAGAAGGTGGCGCTGCTGGCGCCCTATATGAAGCCGCTGACGCAGCTGGTCATCGACTACATAGAGAACGAAGGCATCGAAGTGGTGGACAGCATCTCGCTGGAGATTGCCGAAAACCTGCAGGTGGGCGCCCAGGATGCGCGCGCACCCATCGAGATCACGCGGCGCCTGAACACGGCCAATGCCGACGCGGTCATCGCCTCGGCCTGCGTGCAGATGCCCTCGCTGGCCTCGGTGCAGCCCATCGAGGACCGCGTGGGCCTGCCGGTACTGTCTTCCTCGGTGGCCACGACGTTCATGATGCTCAAGCGCCTGGGCTTGCCGACAGCCGTTCCGGGGTTCGGTGCGCTGTTGAGCGGTAAATACTGAATCTTTCCTTGAGAAAGGCCGCTATTGCGGCCTTTCTCGGAGCGGGGTAGGTCTAATTCGCGGCATCCAGAACTGGCATGAGCCAGGTCAGAGACACCGAGCAAGGGCCGCCCCGCCGCGAGGGTGTCGTCCCCCTCAGGGGGAAGCGGCGACGCCGCTCAGGGGGCTTAGATTGCCGGAATGCGCAGCTTCTGGCCGGGGTAGATCTTGTCGGGGTGGCTCAGCATGGGCTTGTTGGCCTCGAAGATCACCGGGTACTTGTTGGCATCGCCATAGAACTTCTTGGCAATGGCCGACAGCGTGTCGCCGCGCACCACGTCGTGGTACTGGGCTTCGGGCTCGGGGTTGGTCACCGTCATCTGGTTGTCCACGGACTGCACGCTGGAGACGTTGCCGCAGCACAGCGTCACCTTTTCCTTGGCCGCCTGGGTAGGTGCCGTGCCCAGCACCGTGACCTTGCCCTGCGAGCCGTCGAACTGCACCTTCACGTCACTGACGCCCAGGTTCTGCGTGCCGATATAGGTCTCGATGGCCTTGGCCGCCTTGGCATTCAGGTCTTGCGCAGGCTCGGCTGCCTGTGCGGCGCTGCCGCCGAACAGCTTTTCGCCGGCTTCCTTGATGAAACTGAAAAGTCCCATGGGTGACTCCTGTTGGTGGGTGGAAAAACGGAAAGGCCAATGTAACGCCTAACAGTGGCAGCGCGCGCTGCCGGGCAGGAGCGCTCCCGGATTTTTGACATTTGCGCCATTCTTGCGTTCACGTCCTCACTCAGTTGTCGTCCATGGCTGACGCTATCCTCCGGAAAACTCCGATAATCCCGCCCATGACTTTTTTGGCCATAGACATCGGCAACACCCGCTTGAAATGGGCGATGTACGACGCGCATCGGCCTGGCGCTGCCCTGTTGGCGCACGGCGCCGAGTTCCTTGAGCACATCGAGCACCTGGCCGAAGGGCCGTGGAGCGACCTGCCCACGCCCACGCGCATGCTGGGCTGCGTGGTGGCTGGCGACACGGCGCGACGGCGCGTGCACGACCAGATCGACATGATGCTGGGCTGGGATTTCGAGCCGCAGTGGGCCGTGCCCAGCGCAGCCGAGGCCGGCGTCACCAATGGCTACGATTTTCCGTCGCGCCTGGGCGCAGACCGCTGGGTGGCCATGATCGGTGCGCGCCAGCACATCCTGCAGCGCGGCCCCGAGCGGCCCCTGATCGTGGTCATGGTCGGCACGGCCGTCACCGTGGACGCGCTGGACCAGCATGGCCACTTCATGGGCGGGCTGATTCTTCCGGGCCACGGCATCATGCTGCGCGCCCTGGAAAGCGGCACGGCCGGCCTGCATGTGCCCACGGGCGCGGTCACGCCATTTCCCACCAACACCAGCGACGCCCTGACCAGCGGCGGCACCTACGCCATCGCCGGTGCCGTGGAGCGCATGTACCAGCATCTCTACATGCACTGCAGCATGGAGCCTGCCTGCGTCATGGCCGGCGGCGCCGGCTGGAAGATGGTGCCCAGCATGACGCGGCCTTTCGAACTGGTGGACAACCTCATCTTCGAGGGGCTGCTGGTCATGGCCCAGCGCCGCTGGGGTGATGCCAGCGGCCTGCCCGCAGAGGCGGTGAAGGCGGCTTGAAGCCGCCTTGAACCACCTGACAACGCCTGAAACCGCCTGAGGCCACTTTTCATCGTGCAGCGCAGCATCGCGCCGCACGATTGAGCGCGTAACAGTTGATGACGGGAAGGCGGCGCCCCCTGGGTGTCGCATGCTATGCCTTTGGCGGGGGATGCGGCGACAGTGGATAATCCGCGGCAATGTCTTCCACCAATCACCTCATGGAACCGATTGCCGCTGTCGAAGCCCCGATCAAGGGGCGGCTGGGCGAACGCCTCCTTTCCGCCGGCAAGCTGAACGAGCGCGATCTGCAAAACGCCCTGCAGGCGCAGCAGGAGTTGGGCGGCTACCTGGGCCAGGTGCTGGTACAGCTGGGTGTGGTGGCGGAAACCGACGTGGCCCAGGCGCTGGCCGAGCAGCTGCAGATGCGCTGGCTGCGTGCGGAAGAGTTTCCCGACCTGCTGCCCGACGTGCCGGGCCTGCTGGCCAGTTTTCTGGATGCGCAGTGCGTCTGCCCGATTTCGCTGCAGGACGGCGTGCTCGAAGTGGCCATGTCCGTGCCGCAGGACCCCTTCATCACCAAGGCGCTGCGCCTGGCCACGGGGCTGCAGATCAAGCCCGTGCTGGCGCTGGAGGCCGACATCCGCAAGGCACTGTCCGAAGCAGGCCAGGAACCCGAAGGGGAAGAAGGCCAGGACTGGGAATCGGACGCCACGGGTGGCGACTTCGTCGAACATCTGAAGGACCTGGCCAGCGAGGCGCCCGTCATCCGCCTGGTCACAGGCATCATTTCCCGCGCCATCGAGCTGCACGCCTCCGACATCCACCTCGAGCCCTTTGAAGCCGGCCTGCAGGTGCGCTACCGCATGGACGGCGTGATCCACGCGGCCGAACTCGTGCCGCCGCGCCTGAGCGCGGCCGTCGGCTCGCGCGTCAAGCTGCTGGCCCATCTGGACATTGCCGAGCGCCGCCTGCCGCAGGACGGCCGCATCAAGACCCGCGCCAAGGGCCGCGAACTGGACCTGCGCGTCTCCACCGCCCCCACGGTGCATGGCGAGAGCATCGTCATGCGGGTGCTGGACCGCGCCAGCGTGAGGTTGCGCCTGGAAAGCATGGGCTTCGAGGCGGACACGCTCGAGAAATTCAACACGCTGCTGGCCAAGCCGCACGGCATTGTGCTGGTCACGGGCCCCACGGGCTCTGGCAAGACCACCACGCTGTATGCAGCCCTGTCCAAGATCGACGCGGTTTCCAACAAGATCATCACCGTCGAGGACCCGGTCGAATACCAGCTCGACGGCATCAACCAGATCCAGGTCCATCCCCAGATCGACCTGACCTTCGCCAACGCCCTGCGCTCCATCCTGCGCCAGGACCCGGACATCATCATGATCGGCGAAATGCGTGACGGAGAAACCGCGCAGATCGCCGTGCAGTCCGCCCTGACAGGTCACCTGGTGCTGTCCACGCTGCACACCAACACCGCCGCAGGCGCCGTCACCCGCATGCGCGACATGGGGGTGGAGAGCTACCTGATCACCTCCTCGGTCAACGGCGTGCTGGCCCAGCGGCTGGTGCGCACGCTGTGCTCGCGCTGCAAGCAGCCCGACACACTGCCGACGGCCGCCATCGAGGGCAGCGGCCTCAAGCGCTTTCTGCGCGAGGGCTCGCCCATCTACCGCGCCGTCGGCTGCGAGCACTGCCGCGGCACGGGCTACAAGGGGCGTACCGGCATCCACGAACTCATGGTCATCGACGAGCCGCTGCGCCGCGCCATCATCGAAGGCCAGGATGCCAACGCCCTGCATGCCATGGCCGCCAAGAGCGGCATGCTGAGCCTCTATGACGACGGCCTGCGCAAGGTGGCTTCGGGCGTCACCACGCTCGACGAAGTGCTGCGCGTGACCCAGGACCAGAGCGATGCCTGATTACAGCTGGGAGGCCGTGGACAGCCGCGGTCAGATGGTCAAGGGCACTTTTTCCGCTGCGGCCGTGGCCGAGGTGGTGGTGCACCTGCGCAAGAGCCGCCTGTCGCCCATCAAGGTCGAGGAAGCCGCAAGCCTGGGCAATGTGCCGCTGGCGGCGCGTGCGCTCAAGAAAGGCCGCATCAAGGCCGACGACATCCAGGGCATGACCACGGAACTGGCCATCATGATGCGTGCCGGCCTGTCGCTGGACAATGCGCTCAAGGTCCTGGTGGAGATGAGCCACAAGGTGCAGATGCAGGCCATGCTCCAGTCCGTGCTCGACAGCGTCAAGGCCGGCATGCCGCTGAGCCAGGCGCTGGGCAAGCACCATGACCTGTTCGGCGACTTCTATATCAACATGGTGCGCTCGGGCGAGGCCAGCGGCCAGATGTCGGGCGTGCTCAACCGGCTGGTGGAACACATGGCGCGCCAGCGTGCCCTGCGCGACAGCGTGGTCTCGGCCACCATCTATCCGGCCATCCTGCTGGGCGTGGCCGTGCTGTCCCTGGTGGCCATGCTGGGCTTCGTGGTCCCGCAGTTCGAGCAACTCTTCAACGACATGGGCGACGCGCTGCCCCTTCCCACGCAGTTCGTGATGGGGTTGGGCCATGCGTTTCGCAGCTACGGCTGGGCGGTGTTCATCGTGCTGGGCGCGCTGGGCTGGGCCTTTTCCCGCTGGGTCAAGAGCCCCAAGGGCCGCCAGACTTGGCAATCGTGGCTGCTGGGCCTGCCGGGCCTGGGTGGCGTGGTGCGCAAGTACCAGCTCACCTTGTTCAGCCGATCGCTGGGCACGCTGCTGGGCAACGGCGTCACGCTGCTGACCGCACTGCGCATTGCCAGCGACACGGTCTCCAACGTCGCCATCCGCGAGCGCCTGGAAAAAATGGGTCCCATGGTCAAGGAAGGCCATCGCATGGCCCATGCTGCCCAGAAAACCGGAGAATTCGAGCCCCTGGCCCTGAATCTGGTGCGGGTGGGCGAGGAAACCGGCCGCCTGGGCGACATGATGCTGGAGCTGTCCAACATATTGAACCGCGAGGTCGAAAACGCGATCAAACGCCTCCTGACCATGCTGGAGCCGGCGCTGATCCTGGTCCTCGGTATCCTTATCGCCTCCATCATCGTGTCGATCCTGCTCGGAATCCTGTCCGTCAACGATCTGGCCGTCTGATGAATCTGAATTGTCTGAAAGGTATGTAGAAGATGATGCGCATGCAAAAGCAACTGTCCTCCCGCGCCCGCAAGCGTGGCTTCACGCTGATCGAACTGCTGGTCGTGCTGGCCATCCTGACCCTGCTGGCCGGCCTGGTCGGCCCCAAGGTGCTGAATCAGTTGGGCGGAGCCAAGACCAAGACGGCCGGCGTGCAGATTGCCGACATCGAAAAGGCGCTGGAGTTGTACAAGCTCGACGTGGGCCGCTACCCCACCTCGCAGCAGGGCCTGGATGCGCTGGTCAAGCAGCCTGCGGGTGCAGCAGGCTGGGCTGGCCCCTACCTCAAGGGTGGCGTGCCCAACGACCCCTGGAACAATCCCTACCGCTACACCTATCCGGCGGCCAACGGCGATGTGGAAATCCTCTCGCTGGGCGCGGACGGCGCTCCTGGTGGCGAGGGTGAGGCCGCCGACGTGCGCAACACCAAGTAACGCGTTGCGCAACACCCTCTCAGCAGCAGCCGTTGCCGTACCGTCTCGCCAAGGATGAGTCTTGAAGCGCGCCCAGGGTTTTACGCTGATCGAGTTGCTGGTGGTGTTCGCCATTCTTGGCGCCATCATCGGCATCGTGCCGCCTGCCATGGGCAAGCTGCGCGATGCCGTGGACTACCGGCAGACGGTCCAGGACGTGACGGCCCTGCTGCGCAAGGCGCGCCAGCAGGCCGCGATGCAGGGCATGCCCGTGACCTTTGCGGTCAATACGAACAGCCGCCAGTACGGCATCGCCGGGCAGGCCCCGGCCAGGCTGCCGGACAGCCTGACCGTGCAACTGACCACGGCGGCGGGTATGGCCCTGCCCGACGGCAGCCAGACCATCATCTTCCTGCCGGAGGGCGGTGCCACGGGGGGCAGCATCTCTCTGGCTCGCGCGCAAAGCGGCGGCGGCGTGCGCCTGCGCGTTGACTGGCTGTCCGGCCAGGTCACCAAAGAGGCACTGTAGTGCGTCGGCGCACCGGTTTCCGCCCCAGGGTGCGGGGCATGACCCTGCTGGAGCTGCTGGTGGCGCTATCCATCATGGCCCTCTCACTGGCCCTTATCTACCGTGCAGTCGGCGGATCCGCAAGGGGCGTTGCCAAGCTGGAGCAGAGCCAGGGCGTGGCCATGCTGGCAGATTCGCTGATGGATGCATTTCCCATGGTCGATCCCGGAGGCACGCAGGTTTCTGGGCAGGACGGTGCCTATGCATGGCAGGTGGCATCGGCTCCTTTTCCCGTGGCCGATCTGCCCGAGACCGCTGTTCCACTGCACGCCTTGCGCATCACCATCTCCACCGAAGGGCGCAACTGGGTCTTCGAGACCCTGCGCCCACAGCGCCCGTTGCAGCAGGGCGAGGTAGCCCGATGAGCCGGCATAGCCGTTTGCCGGCAGGGCAAGGAGGTTTCACCCTGGTCGAGTTGTTGGTGGTCATGGCCTTGCTGTCCCTGCTCATGCTGGGACTGGCCTCGGCCATGTCCACGGTTTCACAGACGCAGGAGCGTGTCGATGCGCGGCTGGACCGCATGGACCACCAGCGCGTGTCCGTCGCGTTCCTGCGTTCCGTCCTGGGCCAGGCCTCTGCCATACGGCGGCAGGCGGGTCTGCGCAAGCAGGGCGAGAGCGAACTGTTCTTCGAAGGCGGCCCACAAGGTATGCGCTGGCTGGGTATCATGCCCGCGCGCTTCGGCATGGGTGGCCGAACCCACTTCCAGCTCTCGGTCGAGGGGGATGCTCTGGTGTTGCGCTTCGCGCCCTGGCAGGGGCCCGATGTCATGCCCGACTGGGGGCAGAGCCAGTCCTATGTGATTGATCGCGGTGTCACGGCTTTTGCCTTGCGTTACCAGAATGCCAAGCTGGGCGTGGCACATTGGCAGCCGCAATGGGGACCCGAGAAAGACAATGAAAAGGAGCTGCCATCCGCTGTGCAGATCGAGTTGCAGGCGGCGTCGGGTGTGTGGCCCATGATGGTCATCGCCATGCGCACACCGGTTGGATCGAACCCTCGAAGCGTTCTGATGCCTTCGTTCGGTGGAGGTCAGCAATGATGTCGCGCGTCAGACGGCGGGCGGCCATGGCAAGGGGCGATCAGGGCATGGCGCTGGTGCTGGTGCTCTGGATTGTCGCTGCACTGGCCATTTTTGCCAGCAGCCTGGGCGGGGTCGTCCGCCAGGAGGCTGCGGTTGGAGGGGTGACCCGCAACATGGCCGAAGGCCGGGCCGTGGGTGAGGCGGCGATTTACCTGACTTTGCAGCGCATGGCGGCCAGCCCGACAAACCTGAAGGCCTTTGAATCGGTGACGGTTCCGGTCGCGGGACGGATAATCCCGGTCGAAGTCATACCCTGGAGTGGCCTGGTCAACATCAACAATGCGCCGCCTGCCCTGCTGGCACTGGTGCTGTCCCGGTTTTCGGGACTCGGAAGCGGGCAGGCGGAAGCGATGGCCCAGGCCATTGTCCAGACCCGCGAGGAGATGAGGCGGCGCTCTATAAGAGTGCCTTTCGAAACCACTGAAGACCTGCTGCAGGTGCCCGGTATGACCTATGCCATCTACGCACCTCTGCGCCATTTCGTCGTCGCGGATTCAGATGGGCGCCCGGGCGTCAACCTCGAAGCATCGCCCCTGGCACTGAGGGCGGTGCTGGAGACGGCGGACGTGGGTGGGATTCGCCAGGCGCAGTCCAGTTCGCGGTACACCGTGATAGCGCGCGTTCCTTTTGATGCAGCGGGGGCGGTGCTGGTCATGCGCCAGGTGGACGTGCGCCAGCAGCGGCCTATGGGGCAATTGCCGTGGACGGATTTCTCTTCCATGCAGGTATGGCAAGGACGTATGTAGTGGGTGCCCCGTGGCGATGTACAGGGCAGCGCGCTGCAATTGCTAGAAGGATTCGTCGTGATGAGACAGTTTTTTTGTAGGAAATGGCAGGCTTCATGGGATTGATGACCTCCGACGCCAAGCTTTTTGGATTGGACCTGTCGGCGCTGGGGCGCCAATGGCAGGAAGCATGGCCGCAGATGATGGATTGGCCGGTGCTCCGCCGCCTCATGCCCGCCTCTGGGATCGAGGTGCTGGGCCACAAGGCAGGTGCGTGGGTGCGTGCAGGCCGCTGGCTGAGCTGGCAGGAGCCGGGGCAGGGCAGCTCCGTCCCCGCTGGCGTGGCGGTGCTCGTGGATGAAGGCAATGTCCTGTCACGCAGCCTTCGCCTGCCTGCCATGCCGCCCGCCTCACTGCAGGGGGCGGTTGCGCTGGACGTGCAGACCATGTCCCCGTTTTCCGCGCTGGACACCGTCTGCGGTTACGTCCGGCGCAAGGCCCCCGACGCGGCGCATGGCGCTATTCCGTCGCAGGGTCCGGTCGATGTGGTGATCGTCTCGCGTGCTCACATCGACGGGCTTCTGAAGGCGTTCGCCGACCATCCGGCCTTGGCCAAGGGCGCCGAGCCCGAGGTCTGGGCGATGAGCGCATCGGGTATCCCGGTCATGCTTGACGGCTTCGGCGAGCAGCAGCGCCTGAAAAAAGAAGCATGGCGCTGGCGCTGGCTGATGCTGGGCCTGGGCGCCGTGCTGGCCCTGGCTCTGGCGATCGCTGCCACGCCCTCTTTGCAACTGCGGTTTCGCGCGCTGGATGCCCAGCGGCAGTTCACCCAGCTTTCACGTTCTGTCTCGGAGGTCGTGGCTGCCCGGCAGGGTCTGGCGGAAGGGGGGCAGGATGTGGCCACCTTGCTGGACCGCCAGCGCCAGCAACTCGACCACCTGCGTGTCCTGTCCGCGTTGACGGCCACCTTGCCCGACGACACCGCTGTGCAGCGCATTCAATTCAAGGGAAACAAGCTCACGGTGCTGGGGTTGAGCGGCAATGTGTCGCACGCTGTGGACCTGCTCTCCAAGGTGCCGGGGTTCGTCGATGTGCAACTGCCCAGTGCCGTCACGCGGGCCGCAGGGACCAGCAAGGACAGTTTTGTCCTGGAGGCCGTGATCGACCCCAAGGTGTTTGGCTCCCATGCTCTGCCTGACGAGCCGGCCACGCCGGCGGAAGGCACCTCTGCGGAGCCTGGTATTGCCTCTGTGCCCCCGGCTGCCAAGGAGGGCCAATGAAAATCGCGATACCTGCCCCCCTGGCACGCCAGTTGCTGCTGCTGGGCGCGCTCGTTTTGCTGGTGCTCGTTCCTGTGAGCCTGGCTGGACTCTGGATCCATGGCCGGCATCAGGCCGCGCAGGAAGCCCTTGATACGCTGGCGCCCCGGTATGCGCGGCTGCTGGGAATGCGCGACCAGGAAGATGAAATCCGCCAGGCCCTGGTCCAGGTGGCGGAAATCAAGGCCAAGCATGTCTATCCCGGAGAGCTGGATGCGACCCAGACCGGCAATGGCATGCAGCAGAGGTTGCGCACCATGCTCGATGCGGCGGGCCTGTCGGTGGTCAGCAGCCAGGTCAAGCCGGTGACCGACGATGGCGCCTATGAACGCATCAGCGTGGCCATGACGGCCGAGGGCGCATGGTCCGCCATCCAGTTGGCGCTGGTGGCTCTCAAGGACCTCTCTCCCACCGTATGGCTCGACGATCTGGAAATCAGCCTGCAGGGCAGCCTGCTGAGCAATGATCCCAAGGCCGTACCCAAGCTCAGCGCGCAATTCACGTTCAGCATTCTCCGGAGCAAAATCTCGTGAGGCGGCCTAATTTACCGGTCTGGGGCATTGCAGGCACCCAGCTCATACTGTGCGCAGGGCTGGCTGCCCTGTGGCTGACGCCCGAGCTTCAACTTCGGAACACGACCTGGCAACCGCCAGGAGTGCAGCGAGGCGATATCCAGGCCATGGTTCCCCAGTCTCCGTCCGGGTCTGCCCCCCGCCAGGATGACCGGCAACTCCTGCAGATGCAGGAGCGTCCGCTGTTCGCCATGACACGCCGCCCGCCGCCGCCGCCGCCACCACCGCCGCCACCTGCCAAGGAGCCCGAGCCCGACCGCCTGGCCAATGCCCAGGTGCTGGGCTCGTTCGCGGGCAAGGTGACGGGCATCATCCTGCGCGTCGACGGCAAGGAGCAGCGTCTGATGGTGAACCAGAGCCTCAATGGCTGGAAGCTCATCCGGGTGGATGGACGTGAGGTTGAGCTGGAGCGTGAAGGCAGCCGGCGCACGCTCACCATCGCCAGATCCAGTATGGACAAGGGAGCCGCTCCACGGCCGGGATCCCCTGCCCAGGCGAACTCCGCGCCGGAAGAGCCGCAGTTCCCGCTGCCCGCCGGGCTGACCCGAAGCGGCCAGGGAGCGCCTGTGCCGTCGTTCGGCAGCAGTGGCCCTGCCGTTGCCAAGCCGCAGAAATGAAAGAGATCGGTCAGAAAATCATGAAATTCCACTACCGTCCCGTCCAAACCGTATTGGCCGTCGCTGTATGCCAGTTGTTGCTGGCGTGCGCGCAACCGGCCCAGAAGAGCTTCGTCAGCCACTTCGGCACCGGCCACACCCAGGAATATTTCTTCACTGAGCCGGAGGAGGAAAAGAAATCCGACTCCAAAGCGGACGAAGGCCGCCAGCCCCGCATCATGGAAGGGACGGGCAGGCTGATCGGCGAGCCCAAGGCGCTGCCTCCTGTCTCCGGCGCGCCGGTCAAGCTCAGTTTCGAAGATGCTCCGCTCGCGCAAGTGGTCCGTACCGTGCTGGGCGACATCCTGTCGCTGGACTATGTGCTGCATCCGCCCATTGCAGGCACCGTCACGCTGAGCACGCAAAAGGAAGTTCCCGCCGACCAGGCGCTGAACCTTCTCGAGACGGCCTTGCAGGCCAATGGCATGGCCATGGTCCGCGACGCGCGAGGGACCTACCATGTGGGTCGTGTCGATGCGCTCAAGAGCATCGGCGCAACGGTGCGCCAGGCAGTGGTCGACAAACCGCTTGCGCCTGGGTATGGGACCATCATCGTTCCGCTTCAGTACATTGGCGCCAACGAGATGGCGTCCATCCTGCGCCCCATGGTGCCGGGTGATGCCATCGTGCGCGTGGACAATGTCCGCAACCTGCTGGTCATGGTGGGGTCGCGCGCCCAGGC
>NZ_JTKZ01000440.1:0-3260 GCF_000799035.1 Delftia sp. ZNC0008 | reverse complement strand
GGCCGAAGACGGCACGGAGCAGCGCCAGGCGCGCGAGCGGGCCTCGCTCAAGCGCTCGCTGATCGTGGCCACGGTGTTCGCGCTGCCGGTGTTCGTGCTGGAGATGGGCGGCCACATGGTGCCGGCCTTCCACCACTGGGTGGGGCAGGCCATCGGCACGCAGAACAGCTGGTATCTGCAGTGCCTGCTGTCGGCCATCGTGCTGTTCGGGCCGGGCCTGCGGTTCTTTCAGAAAGGCATTCCCGCGCTGCTGCGCGGCGCGCCCGACATGAATTCGCTGGTGGCCGTGGGCACCTCGGCGGCCTTCGCCTATTCGCTGGTGGCCACCTTCGTGCCGCAGTGGCTGCCGGCCGGCACGGTGAATGTGTATTACGAGGCGGCAGCCGTTATCGTGGCGCTGATCCTGCTGGGCCGCTTCATGGAGGCGCGCGCCAAGGGCAATACCTCGGAGGCCATCCGCCGCCTGGTGCGCCTGCAGGCCAAGACAGCGCGCGTGCGCAAGGACGGCAGCGTGCAGGAAGTGGACATCGCCGCCGTGCGTGCGGGCGACACCATCGAGGTGCGGCCCGGCGAGCGCATTCCCGTCGATGGCGAGGTCATCGAGGGCAGCAGCTTCGTCGACGAATCCATGATCAGCGGCGAGCCCGTGCCGGTCGAGAAAACCCCGGGTGCCGAACTGGTCGGCGGCACGGTGAACCAGAACGGCGCGCTGGCCTTTCGCGCCACCAAGGTGGGCGCGGATACGCTGCTGGCGCAGATCATCCGCATGGTCGAGCAGGCCCAGGGCTCCAAGCTGCCCATACAGGCGCTGGTGGACCAGGTCACCATGTGGTTCGTGCCGGCCGTGATGGCCGTGGCCCTGCTGACCTTCGGCGCCTGGCTGGCCTGGGGGCCGTCGCCCGCACTGAGCTTTGCGCTGGTCAATGCCGTGGCCGTGCTCATCATCGCCTGCCCCTGCGCCATGGGCCTGGCCACGCCCACTTCCATCATGGTGGGCACGGGCCGGGCCGCGCAGATGGGCGTGCTGCTGCGCAAGGGCGAGGCGCTGCAGACCTTGAAAGACGCCCGCGTGGTGGCCGTGGACAAGACCGGCACGCTGACGCGCGGCCGCCCCGAGCTGACCGACTTGGTGCTGGCCCCCGGCTTCGAGGGCGAGCGCAGCCGCGTGCTGGCGCTGGTGGCGGCCGTGGAGGACCGCTCCGAGCACCCGATTGCGCGCGCCATCGTGGATGCTGCCAAGGCCGAGGATTTGCCGCTGGGTGCCGTGGATCGCTTTGAATCGGTGACAGGCTTTGGCGTGCGCGCCCAGGTGGACGGCGTGCGCGTGGAGATCGGTGCCGACCGCTTCATGCGCGAATTGGGCCTGCAGGTGGACACGCTGGCAGACGAGGCCGCGCGCCTGGGCGACGAAGGCAAGACGCCGCTGTATGCCGCGGTGGACGGTCGCTTGGCAGCCATGATCGCCGTGGCCGATCCCATCAAGGACAGCACGCCGGCCGCCATTGCCGCCCTGCACGCCTTGGGCCTGAAGGTGGCCATGATCACCGGAGACAACCGCCGCACGGCCGAGGCCATTGCGCGCCAGCTGGGCATCGACGAGGTGGTGGCCGAGGTGCTGCCCGGCGGCAAGGTCGATGCCGTCAAGCGCCTGAAGGCCGAGCATGGCACGCTGGCCTATGTGGGCGACGGCATCAACGACGCGCCGGCCCTGGCCGAGGCCGATGTGGGCCTGGCCATCGGCACGGGCACGGACATCGCCATCGAGGCGGCCGACGTGGTGCTGATGTCGGGCGACCTGGGCGGCGTGCCCAATGCGATTGCGCTGTCCAAGGCCACCATGGCCAACATCCGCCAGAACCTGTTCTGGGCCTTTGCCTACAACGTGGCCCTGATCCCCGTGGCCGCTGGCCTGCTGTACCCCGTCAACGGCACGCTGCTGTCGCCCGTGTTCGCGGCCGGTGCCATGGCGCTGTCCAGCGTCTTCGTGCTCAGCAACGCGCTGCGCCTGCGGCGCTTCAATCCGCCGCTGGCGGCGGGGCGTTGAACGACGAAGGCAGTCAGCCGGGCAGCTTGGGGACGTCTATGAAGTCGTCCAGGCTCAGGCCTTTTTCCTTGAGCAGGGCTTCTAGCACGGGCTGCAGGCGGCCCAGGCTTTGCTGCACGGTCTCGCGCACCGTGTCCACCACGACCTGGGTGCTGCGGTCGATCTCCACATTGAGCAGGTCGCCCACGCCCTTGGACTCGAACACGGTCATGCGGCGCGTCTCGGGGATCAGCCAGACCTCGAACCAGCCGGCCTGGCGGTCCACCTCGGACACCGTGAGGCTGGCGCCGTTGATGGCGATGTAGCCCTTGGCGAACACGTAGTGGCGAAAGCCCTCGGGAATGCCGAAGCGGATGCGGTGGTTGGTGTCGCTGGAGGCTACTTCCAGCACGGGCGAGGTGAAGTCCACGTGGCCCGACAGCGGATGGCCGCCGATCTCGGCGCCATCCTTTGCCGCGCGCTCCACATTGACGCGCCCGCCCACGGCATAGCCGCCCAGCGTGGTGATGTTCAGGCTTTGCAGCATCACGTCGAAGGTGGCGCGCGTGGGCGAGAGGATCTCCGTCACCGTCAGGCACACGCCGTCGGTGGAGACGCTGGCGCCGATGGCCAGGTCCTGGCAGAAGCCTTCGGGAAAGTCGAGGGTGAAGGTGCGCAGGCCGTTCTGGTCGCGCAGCGCGGCAATGCTTGCCACGGCCTGGATGATGCCGGTGAACACGATGTGGGATTCCTTGGAGCCGCCCGGGCGGCGGCGAAGCGGGTATTTTGCAACGCGGCGCTGCGCTGCGGGGGCGCAGGCCGGCGTGTCCCTGCGGGCATCAGGCCGGTGCCGCTGCCTCTTCCCACCAGCCGCTGAGCAGGGCTGGGGGCCGCTGCGCCGCATGCACCCAGGCACAGGACGGCCAGGCATCCTGCTGCACGTTCATGCCCGCATAGATGCCGTAGCCGGGGCCGGCCGCGATCTCGCCTTCGGCATGCAGGGTCTCGCCCGCGCGGATGCTGCAGGCCGCACGGATGTCGCCCAGCGCGCGCATGCCCCAGTCCACCTCGATATGGCTGCCGCCTTCCACGTCGGCGCCAGCGTACAGGCCGTGGCCCAGCTCGATCAGGCCGCTGGCGCGGATGCTGCCGCCCGCGCGCAGGCCCTTGCCGCAGCGGATGGCGCCCTGCACCTCGATGTCCTGGCCGGCCTGGGCGCCGCCGGCCAGGCGCAGGT
>NZ_JTKZ01000311.1:0-3517 GCF_000799035.1 Delftia sp. ZNC0008 | reverse complement strand
CAGCAGGTCCAGCGCCGCCGCGCCGCGCTCCAGCCGCAGGTCGGCGTCCTCGCCCTCGGCAATCCAGAAAGCCGCTTCGGCCAGGCTGCCGTAGATCAGCGATGCCAGCGCCTGCGGATCGGCCCGGGCCACGATGCCCTGCGCCATGAGGTCCGCAATCAGTGCCTGCATGGACGCAATGCAGTGGCGCTGCGATTGCGGCAGCGCTCCGCCCAAAGCCGCGCGCGCATCGCGCAGCACGATGCGCTGGATTTCAGGCTCCAGCGCCATTTCCAGGTAGGCCCGGCAGCGGCTGCGAAAGCCCTGCCAGGGATCCCGGGCATGGGCGGTGATGGCCTTCAGGCGTTCATCCACCTCGGCATCGATCTGCTCGACCACGGCCGCCAGCAGGCCCTGCTTGTCGCCGAAATGGTGGTACAGCGCGCCCCGCGTCAGGCCAACCTGCGCGGTGAGATCGTCCATGGAGGCATCGGCGTAGCCCTGCTCTCCAAAGGCCTTGCGGGCCGTGGCCAGCAGCGTGGCGCGGGTTTCTTCCATCTCGGCGCGGGTGCGGCGGACCATGGCCAATCTCCTTACATACGGCGTGCATGATTATTTACATACGCTTCGTATGTATATAGGATTCTATTCATACGCAGCGTATGTATTTTCTCTGTCCCGCGACGGCGGTGCAACACCCCCCACCTGTTTGAAGGGATCTGGACCATGAATTCGTCTTCCTCCACGCGGCCCGAACCCGCCGCGCGCCGCCCGTGGCTGGCCGTGTCCGCCGTGGGCCTGGCCACCTTTTCCGTGGTGACCACGGAAATGCTGCCGGTCGGCCTGCTCACATCCATTGCTGGCAGCCTGGGCACCTCCATGGGCAGGGCCGGCCTGATGATCTCGCTGCCGGCGCTGCTGGCCGCGCTGTTCGCGCCGCTGGTGGTGATGGCGGCGGGCGGCATGGACCGGCGCCGCATCCTGTGCGGACTGCTGGCCCTGCTCGTGCTGGCCAACCTGGCCTCGGCGCTGGCGCCGTCGCTGACCTGGCTGCTGGCCGCGCGCGTCCTGGTGGGCTTTTGCATGGGCGGCATCTGGGCAATCGCGGGCGGGCTGGCGGCACGGCTGGTACCCCAGGCGTCGATGGGCCTGGCAACCTCCATCATCTTTGGCGGCGTGGCGGCGGCCTCGGTGCTGGGCGTGCCGCTGGGCGCGCTGATCGGCGATTTCGCGGGATGGCGCTGGGCATTCGGTGGCATGGCAGGCTTCAGCGCACTGGTGCTGGCGCTGCACATGGCCGTTCTCCCCGCCCTGCCTGCCACAGGCTCGGCCAACCTGCGCCAGTTCAGCCATCAGCTGGCCAACCGCAGGCTGCAGGCCGGGCTGGCACTGACGCTGCTGCTGGTGGCCGGGCATTTCATGTCCTTCACCTTCGTGCGCCCGCTGCTGCTGACGGTGTCGGGGTTCGATGCGCAATGGATGAGCGCGCTGCTGCTGGCTTACGGCATCGCGGGCATTGCGGGCAACTTCCTGGCGGGCATCATCGCGGCGCGCCGCACGGTGCCGAGTCTGGCGGCGATCGCCATGGGCCTGCTGCTGGCGCCTGTCCTGTTCCTGTCCGCGGGCGACTCGCCAACCGGTGGCGGCGCCGTGCTGCTGGTCTGGGGCCTGGCCTACGGCGGCGTGTCGGTGGGACTGATGACCTGGATGATGCAGGCTGTGCCACGTGCCGTGGAAATTGCCACGGCGCTGTACGTTGGCGTCTTCAACATCGGTATTGCGCTGGGCTCATGGGCGGGCGGCCAACTGGTCGATGGCTGGGGGCTGCACGCCACGCTCTGGCTGTCTGGCGGCTTGGCCGCTGCGGCCTTGCTGCTGTCTGCGGCCATGGGATTGGTTGGGCGAAATGGACCGGTCGCAGCCTGATGGCCATGAGGCTGTTAACCCCCCGTTAATTCCCCGCTGCCAGCATCCACGGCCTGTCAGCCCGCATGGCTGAAACTCCCTTCCATGCATCTCCGGTCATCCCCTCTTCTTTCGTCCTTCCTGCCCTTGCTTGCCGGCCTGCTGCTGGCGCCTTCGCCTGTTCTTGCCGGAGCGGCAGAGCCTGGCGGGCCGTCAGCGCTATCGGCGCTGGGCGCCTGGCTGCACCTGCCTGCCAGCCTGGCGCTGGGGCCGCTGGTCCTGCCGACGGGCGTGGTGGTGGCCATGCTGGCCTGGCTGCTGGCGCAGTGGCTGGCGCGCAGGAATGAAAGGCGCACGGGCCAGGCCGTGGATGCGCTGCTGTGGCAAAGCACCCTGGCCGGCCTGCTGGCGGCGCGCCTGGCCTATGTCGCGCAGTGGTGGACAGAGTACGCGCCGGCCCCCTGGGATTGGAGCGGGATGCCGGCCTTCGCAGGCCGCATCATCGATATCCGCGACGGGGGATGGAACCTGTGGGCCGGCCTGCTGGCCGCGCTGCTGTACATGCTGTGGCGCAGCCGCCGCTCCCCGGTGCTGCGCCGCGCCACAGGGCTGGCGCTGGGCGCGGGGGCGGCCCTGCTGGTGCTGGGCAGCCTGCTGCAGGCGCTGCCGTCCGCAGATGCACCGGCCCTGCCGGCCTTCACCCTGGTCAACGGACAGGCGCAGCCGGTCTCGCTGCAGCAGTTGCAGCAGGCCGATGGCAAGCCCATGGTGATCAACCTCTGGGCCACCTGGTGCCCGCCTTGCAGACGCGAGATGCCGGTGCTGGCCCAGGCCCAGCAGCAGCGGCCCGATGTGCGCTTCATCTGGATCAACCAGGGCGAGCCAGCCGAGACCGTGATGGGCTATTTGCAGCGCGAGCAGGCAGCAGCCCCGCTGCCGCTGGCCCAGGTGCTGTTCGACCCGCAGCAGCAGGCCGGCCGGCATTGGCGCCAGCGGGGCCTGCCTTCCACCTATTTCTATGGCGCCGACGGCCGGCTGTGCGGCATGCGCATGGGCGAGCTGTCGCGCGCCAGCCTGGCCCAGCATCTGAAGGAATGTTCATGAGCGCTTCCCCCCTGTTTCCCCTGCCTGCACTGGCAGGAGCCCTGGCCTTGACGGCAGCCTTGGCCCTGCCGGCTGCGGCGTCCGAGCTGCCATCGGAGGAGTTTCTGGCCCAGCAGGGACTGACCCTGGTGGGACCGCTGCCGGCCGTGGGCGGACTCAAGGCCTGGGCCGCCTACCGCGACCGCCAGCCCGTGCCCATCTACCGCATGCCTGACGGCAAGCACTGGGTGCTGGGCACGGTGATCGACGCCCAGGGCCGCGACGTGAACGCCCAGGCCCTGCAGGCCGCCGTGCAAAAGCCCATGGGCGAGCAACTGTGGGGCGATGTGCAGCGCGCCCAGTCCATCCCGGATGGCCGCGCCGACGCGCCGCGCACGGTCTATGTGTTCACCGACCCCAACTGCCCCTATTGCAACCAGCTGTGGAACGATGCCCGGCCCTGGGTGGAGAGCGGCCAAGTGCAGTTGCGCCACATTCTGGTGGGCATCCTCAAGCCCAGCAGCGAGGGCAAGGCCGCCGCCTTACGCGG
>NZ_JTKZ01000150.1:0-7538 GCF_000799035.1 Delftia sp. ZNC0008 | reverse complement strand
ATCGTGCTTCGCCATGAAAAACACCCCATAGGTTGGACTGGTGTCCAACTTTTGGGGTGCAGTTCATTGCGGGCCTTGCTTTTTCAGGTCAGGCCTGCATCAGCGCTGGCGGCGCATGCGGCGCAGGCCGAATATTGCCAGCAGGGCAGACATCAGGATGGCGCCCCATTCGCTGAGCGTGGGAACGGCTGCTGCGCCGCCTGCTGGGGCTGCTGCCAGCACAGGCACGAGCGGATCGGCGATCACGCCCACGGCAGGGTTGGTGTCACCAGGGCCGTTGTCCGTGATGGTGTAGGTCACCGTGGTGCGCGCGCTGTCCACGATCACGTTCAGCGCGGTCGCAGGGTCAAACCAGCCGCCGACACCATCGGGCTTGCGGAACTGCACGCCTTCGGGGAGAGCGCTGGGATAGGTGAGAGTCATCGTCACAGATCCGGTGCAGTTTTCGGCGCTGAAAGCGAATTGTCCGCTGGGCGCTTGCAGGTTCGGTGGGGTGGAGGTCACAGGTCCGAAGCCGCCGCCAGGTTGCAGCGTGCAAGTGGTGCCGCCGCCAGACATCGTGGCAGACGGTATGCCGGTCATGCCAGGCACGCTGCCGGGCGCGCTCACCAGTTGCAGTTTGCGTGGCGTGGCTTGTGTGCTTGCAGAGGCTGGACCGGTTGTCCCGTTGGAGGCTGCGACCGTGAAGTTATAGGTGAAGCCATTGCTCAGGCCAGCCACGACGATGGGGGATGTCGTTCCTTGCTGAGTGATCACGCCAGGCGCACCGGGCACGGCCACGGGGGTCGCGATCACGGTATAGCCTGTGATGGGCGCGCCGCCATTGGAAGCAGGTGCAGTGAAGGTTACCGTAGCCTGCCCGTCGTCTGCAGCGATGTTGCCGATGGTGGGGGCTCCGGGTGCCGCTGCATTCACCATGAAGGTTTGAGACACCTGTGATGCAGGCAGGTAGCTTGCGTTACCACTTTGGTTCGCATCAACGGTGCAAGAGCCTGTGTTCACAAAAGTCAGCGTGCCGCCCGTGGTGACCGTGCACACCGCAGTTGTGTTTGCGCTGAAGGCCACCGGCAGGCTGGAGCTGGCCGTCGCGGTCAGTGTTGGCGTTGTGCCGAAAGTTTGGTCGCCGGGGTTTGGGAACGTGATGTTCTGGTTTTGCTGTCCATTCACCAGTACGCCGGTCGTGGCGCCTACGTTCGCCAAATTCAGCACAACGTTGGCGCCACCGCTCGTCATCGTGCTCCCGTTGAGATCGATAGCGGTTCCTAACGACACTCCATTTGCGTCAACATCACCTGGCTGCACGGTATATATGAAGGTCAGGGCGGAGCTGTTGCTGCCACCGACGAAGTTCGCTTGCCGCAGAGTTGAACCAATCGTCAAAGGAATTGAGGGCGTGCCGCCAGCTGTTACGGTCACGGGAGCGCTGTAGGTCACAGTGAACTGCAGGTTCTGTCCAGCACTATAGGTTCCGTCGGGGGGGGACGCTTACTGATTGCACTGAGGCGGCAGGAGCTACAAGCGTGTAGCTCAGCGTGGTTTGGCACGCTTTGGAGTCTGTGATGGTCACCGAATATTGACCGGGAGCCAGTCCTGTCGCGGTTGCCGCTGCGCCACCGGAGGGGGTCCATGAGTAAGCGTAGCCAGGAGTCCCCCCTGTCGCGACAACTGTTGCGCTACCGTTGTTGCCTCCAACGGGATTGATCTGCGACTGCGTGCCTGACAATGTTTCAGGCTGTCCAACGGTCGTAGAAGCTGTTTGATTTGGGCAGTGGCCGTGCCGTTGTTTGCCCCGTTACAAGAGGCATCGGTGTGGGACGCGGACAAGGTCAGCTGTGCGCTTGCAGAGCCGGTGTAGGTGACAAGAGCAAAGATGCCGCCTAGCACCCATGTGCGGAAAACCCCAGAAGACATGTTGTTCCCTTACTTTGGAGATCGGCGCAATCTCTCTAGCTCTGTTTGCTGAACTTTTGTTTGATGACCAAACGCGCTGCAAATTGTATGAATTTGTGTATATTGTGTCTATCACTGAAACTTGGTAGTTACTCCGGCTAGGCGGCCTGGTCCTGCGGCGGTCGTCCCAAGCCTGCCAGCTTCGGGGGATGAGCAAGGAATACAAGCAGTTTCCGCAGTGGGAACGCATCGAGCTGGACTACAGGGCCGGCATCCAGGGCCTGAGGCAAATCGCAGCAGAGCAGGACATCAGCCAGGGGGGCGATCCGCAAGGCGCTGAGAGTGATGACTGGAGCTGGGTGCTGTCGGAGCGCATCCAGGACAAGGCCGAGCAGTCGGTACGCAAGGAGGCGGTACGCAGCGAGGTCTGCGCGGAACGCAGGGCGTCCGAGCGGCCCACGGCCCTTGTGCGCTCACTGCGACTGCCAAGAAATACGGCAGGACTGAGAGCCATTATTCGAACTCCTCGGCGCCCGAGGAATGATCGTTTCTGAATGGCTGGCTTAGCTTGAGAATAGATCCGCAGGTGGTGATGACTGGACAAAGCGTCAACTTCCGGAGGGTGCTCTGAGGCTATATTCCGTCTGCGGGAAGCTGCGTTCGTAACTTGAACGCATGCGCCTGGGAGGGGGTTTCATGCGTGCGCCTGAAGCTGTGTCAAGGCTTGCGATAAATATTCAGAGGAAATTGGCAATGGGTATCGCTTTTCGTCAGACTGAAATCAACATCAAGATTGCCAAGAAGCAAGGCAAGGAGATTTCCAAGCTTCTGCAGGACAAGGGATGGATTGCCGAGGATATGCCGTTGGATGCCGCAATGGCAGCTATTGGCTGGCATGGGAAATATCAAAAAACTCTGCTGATAATTGATGAGATTGATGTTGATAAAATAACCAAACAGGTATCCGAACAGTTCGAGGCTCTGGCTTCTTTTGTGCGAGATGGAAGCTTCGTCCGCTTTGAGTCAGAGGAGAGCAGTAAAGACTACGCTCTATGTGTTTTCGAAGGGGGCAAGGCTCATGGCTATGGATGGTTGGGAACCCATGAAAAGACCGCAGTGGTTGCCGCCATCGGAACTGTGCCCAGCGGCCCATGGAATGAGTATATTCATGACGAATCGCCTTCCCGAGAGAAGCTGACAGATCACCGCTATTGGGCAGTGGTGGCTTGGGAAATGGCGGAAAATATTCAGTTCATTGCCCGGAGTTCCACGAGCTTCAGTGCCAAAGACAAGGATCAATCTTACTGGATCATCCGGGCTTGTGAGGAGGCAAAAACCTCCCTGATCGGGAAACGTCCTCTCCTTGTTCAGGATATCCAGATGTATGAGAAGGGTGTGAGCCAGGTTCCGCAGCGCATTACGAGCGATGTACATGAAATGAAACTGCGCTGGCTAAAAGTGCCGCGCAAGAAGTTGGCAGCGCTGGATTTTGACATCAATGCTGATGAGCTACAGGAGCTTCTCCGCTATCGTGATACTTTTGCGCCAGGGAAAGAGTTCTTGGTTGATGGGCAGGAGGGTGTATATCAACCTGAAGTACTTGAATTCCTAGAATACCTGCGTGGAGCATCTTGGTTTCAGCAGCTTTGCAAGCTGGCGAAGGATGGCGAGAAACGTATGGAGATCATTACGGAATTTCACGGGCTGATGTCTGATGTAATGGAGTCTGCCGATATGAAGGAGCTTTTGTTTAATCTGCATTGGAGCGCTTCCGCTGAGAAGGGAAGCGCTGCCCTCGTTCCTGGCGTGAGCAGTGAAGAGATTTCTTCGTATATGGCTGGCGAAATCTACAACGCAATGCAGAGAATCAGCCAACTGGCCGCGACAAAGTAAGGTTGCTGAGAGGCTTCTCTTGTAGGCGAAAGCACTCTGCTATCAACCGACCATGTGAAGCCTCAGTTAGCGGGCATCAGCACGTCGTGCCGAGCCCGACAGCCTCGGCGTCGGGGGCACTTTTCTTGACACGCTGCATGCGTTCAAAAGAAAGAGGACCCTGGTTCCCCGGGGCCAAACCATGGCTGCTGGCGGCAGGAGTCCTGCGTGATTTACCCGCCCACGCCCTTGCCCAGCGACAGTATTTCGCTCGCATGGACGATGGCCTGGGCAATGTCCTCCACCGAGCTTCGCCGGCTCATGGCCTGGGCGCGGATCATGTCGTAGGCCTGGTCTTCGTTGATGTGGTGGGTTTGCATGAGGATGGCCTTGGCTTCGGCCACGCGGCGCTGGCCCAGCAGCTTGGCCTGGAGCTTGGCGATGCGCTGCTGCTGCTGGCGTGATTCCTTGTGGTTTCTGCGCGCCAGCACCAGGGTGGACAGCAGGCCGAAGGAGCGGATGGGCGAGGGCAGGATGGCTTGCACCTGCAGCTCCAGCACGGCGGAGACGATGGTGGGGTTCTCGTAGTTGACCACGGCGATGGCGGTGGGCGGGCTCTCTCCCTCGCCCTGGGTCCAGGCGTAGTTCAACTGCAGGTGATCGGGGCGCACGGCCAGGAAGACCACGTCCGTGCCCTCGGGCAGGCTGGGCTGGGGCGGCCAGATGGCCTGGACCTGGCAGCCTATGCGCTGCAGCTGCTGGGCCAGCAGTCGGCCGTCCGCGTCGTCGGGGTGGACGATGGCAATGCGCAGCTGGCGCAGTTCCTTGAGCTGGGGCGAGGTGGCGCGCAGCAGCGGCTTTCTTTCCAGCAGCGGCCGGCCTGTGGCAGCGCTGCCGGTTTCCTTGTTCGGTTCGGCATCCACGCTCAGTTCTCCAGGGCACCGAGGCTGGCGGTCCAGTCGCCCAGTGAATGGGTGACCAGATAGGGGTCGGGCGAGACGGCCCGGGTGGCCTGGCGCACGATGGTGAAGCCGCCTTGGGCAGTGGCGCGGCCCACGCGCGGGTACAGCCAGGTGTGGTGGTTGCCGGGATCGAGCCGGATGCGGCCCTGGGGCGCGTCGAACTCGCTGCCCAGCAGATGGGGCAGCAGATCGCCGATGCGGTCGCTGCCGGCCTGGCGGAAGGCGTTGGCGAACAGGTGCATCTGAAAGTAGGCGGCTTCCCAGCACAGGTTGGGCCGGCAGTCGTCGCCCAGGCGCTGGCGCAGCCGGGCCAGGCAGCGCGCATTGGCCGGTGAATCGATGGACTGGAAGTAGGGCGCGGCTGTGAAGTGGCCGGCCGCCACGTCGGCACCCATCTGGGCGATCTCGGCCTCGGAGGTGGTGAGGCTGGCAATCGGCATGGTCTGCGGGTTGAAGCCCGCCTCTGCATAGGCGCGGTAGAGGCTGGCCGTGGAGTCGCCGACCACGGTGGAGAAGATGAAGTCCGGCTGCCTTGCGCGGATGTCCTGCATGATGGCCGCGTAGTCGCGCTCGGTGGCGTCCAGCGGCAGGTAGTGTTCACCGAGCTTGTCGCTGCCGGGGTGCTGCATGACCAGCTCGCCCATGATGCGGTTGGACTCGTAGGGGTAGATGTAGTCCGAGCCGATGAGGTAGACCCGCGCGCCGAAGCTGCTGGTCATGTAGTCGGCCAGCTGCACGCTGTTCTGGTTGGGCGCGGCGCCCGTGTAGATGACATTGCCCGAGAACTCGAAGCCTTCGTAGAGCGTCGGATAGAACAGCAGCCGGTTCCACTTCTCGACGATGGGGATGACGGCCTTGCGGCTGCTGGACATGTAGCAGCCGAAGATGACGTTGATGCCGTCGCGCACGATGAGCTGCTCGGCCAGCGCCGCATAGCGGGCCGGCGTGGAGGCCGGGTCGTAGCGCACGGCGACCAGTTCACGCCCCAGCAGGCCGCCCGACTCGTTGATTTCGTCGATGGCCAGCTGCGCGCCCTGCAGCTGGGACTGGCCTATGGTCGATGTGGTGCCGGTGGCCGAGTAAAGAATGCCGACTCTGACGGGGTCGTTCATGGGTTCCTTGTATGCCAGGTGCTGGCGTGCGTTCTTTGCATGCTTCAGGTTAATCGAGATTGGCGTGGCCGGTGGCCGTGGTCAGCGGCCTGCTGCGAGCCTTGCGCCCATCTGGGACAGCCGCCTTGGCAGATGCCGCGCGTCGTCGGCAATGCCGTAGTTGCGCCCGCCAAAGATATGGCGCACATAGCCGTCGGCCTGGCTGTCCACGGCCAGGCAACTGATGCGTATGCCTGCGGCGCGGGCCTGCTGCACGGCATGGCGCGCGTCTTCGATCAGGTAGCGGTCGTCATGCACGTCGATGTCGGCGGGTGCTCCATCGGTGATCACCAGCAGATGGCGCTGGCCAGCAGGCTCGGCAGCCAGCAGGCTGCTGGCGTGGCGCAGGGCGGCGCCCAGGCGGGTGGAATGGCGCCCCTGCAGTGCCTGCAACCGGGCGGCCGCTGCTGCGGCAAAGGGTTGGCCGAAGTCCAGCAGGCGCAGGTAGCGGACTTCGGCGCGCGTGTTGGACGAGAAGGCGTGGATGGCCAGGCGGTCCACGCCGGTCCTGTGGCCTGCGCGCGATTCGGCCAGCATGAGCGCCGCCTGTTTCTCCAGCTCCAGCAATCTGGCGCCGTGGGGGCCGGGCGTGTTGACCGATTCGGAAGCGTCCATCAGCACCAGCAGGCTGGTGGGGCGCGGGCCTTTGCCGGCACGCATGAAAAGGCGAGGTTCCGGTCGCAGGTTCAGGCGGCGGTCCACCTGGACCTCGATGGCGGCATTGAAGTCCAGGTCATCGCCCTCCCACTGGCGGCGCAGGCGCTGGCGCCGGTCCAGCTGGCGTGCGGGCGGCAGCGGCAGGGGCGGCAGTGTCTGTCTGCCGGCCTGGGAGCCTTTCCCGGCCAAAGCCTCGGCCTGCCATGCGGGCAGGGTGTCGATGACGGTGCACCAGTCCGTCTTCAGGCGCTCCAGCCTGCGATCCCATTCGGGATAGCTGTGGCGGGACAGTTCCAGGCCTGGGTCCAGGTCCAGCGACTGGCCTTCCTGTGCATCGGACTGCTGTCCTGCGCCGGCCGATGGAGGAGGGGCCGCACGCGCAGCGGACTGCTGCAGCGCGAGTGTGTCTTCCTCGCCCTGGGGCGACTCCGGATGCTGCCAGAGATAGCTGTTGTCATCACGGTAGGTGCTGGGCACGGCATGGTGCTGCGGGTCCATGCGCACGCGCATCTGTCCCAGGTCGTTGGCCAGGATGGAGGCAATGGCCCGGAATGCGGCGTAGTCCTCCAGGCCATGGCGCGTGGCGGTGTTCTCGAATAGGTCACGGGCCTTGTGGATCCAGTGGTTGCCGTCCATGCGCTCTGGCCACAGCAGCATGCGGTCCAGCCGGGCCATGAAGGCGGCAAAGCCCAGGTCGGATGGGTCGGGCTCGGGGGCGATGCAGGCCTCAAACCAACGGCGCACGCCGGGGTGCTGCAGGCACAGCAGCCGCTCCACGCGCGCATCTTCCAGTGCGCCCACCACGGCCTGGCCCATGGGCTTGAGGGCGCTGCTGTACTGGCGGGCGGGCGAAAAGCGCAGGTGGGCTGCGGCATGGGCCATCGTCGCTGCGTGCAGGTGTGCCTGAATGGGCAAGTTGGCGGGAATCAGCAGCCGGGCAGGCTGGCTGATCAGCACGGCGCGCGGCGGCAGGGCGTGGGCCTGGCCCGGCGCCGGGGCACTGGCC
>NZ_JTKZ01000958.1:0-1621 GCF_000799035.1 Delftia sp. ZNC0008 | reverse complement strand
GCCATGGGAGCGGTGGAGCGCCACCGCTTCGTGGACAGCGCCCTGGTCAACCAGGCCTATGAGGACACCAGCCTGCCCATCGGTCTGGGCCAGACGATCTCCAAGCCCAGCGTGGTCGCCCGCATGACCGAGCTGCTGCTGGGTTCGGAGGCCGCGAAGTCGGGCCTGGGCCGCGTGCTGGAGATCGGCACCGGCTGCGGCTACCAGGCGGCCGTGCTGGCGCGCGTGGCACGCGAGGTCTATTCGATCGAGCGCCTGCGCGGCCTGCACGAGAAAGCGCGCAGCAACCTGCGGCCCTGGCGCCTGACCAATGTCCATCTGATCTTTGGAGACGGCATGGAAGGCTATGGCAGCGGCGCTCCGTACGCGGGCATCATCTCGGCCGCCGGCGGCGAGAGCATGCCCTCGGCCTGGTGCGACCAGCTGGCCGTGGGCGGGCGGCTTGTCGCGCCCATGGTGGTTACGGGGGGTAAGCAGGCACTGCTGGTGATTGACAAGAGTTCACACGGGTTTACGCAATCGATTTTGGAGGCCGTGAACTTTGTCCCCCTAAAATCGGGCATCGCCTAGAAGGGAATAACTTATGTTGGTATCGCGAAGTCTTGGGGCTTGGGGAACGGTGGTGCTGGCCGGCATGGTTCTGGCAGGCTGCACATCCCAAGTGAACAGGGCTCCCGTGGAGGACCGCGGAACATCCACCTCCACTTCCACCTCTTCCTCGCCATCGGCGGCCGTCAAGCCGCTGCCCGGCGTCGAGAACGCCGGCAAGCCCGGCTACTACACCATCAAGCCTGGTGACACGCTGATCCGCATCGGCCTGGAGACCGGCCAGAGCTGGAAGGACATCGCGCGCTGGAACAATCTGGAGAACCCCAACCTGATCGAAGTCGGTCAGGTGGTTCGCGTCGTGCCGCCGACCAGCTCGTCCATGGCAAGTTCGGACAGTGGCAGCACACGTTCTTCGCCGTCGTCCTCGTCCTCCTCTTCCACGCCCAGCGGCTCGCCGGTGGTGGCAACGCCGCTGCCGCCCGTGGCATCCTCGGCATCGTCTGGCAGCTCCACCGCAACGCCTGCACCCGCGCCGACCCCGGCACCGGCTCCTGCACCCGCAGCCGGCAAGGGCGCCGACGATGTGGACTTCATCTGGCCTGCCTCGGGCAGCCTGATTGCCGGCTTCGACGAGGCGCGCAACAAGGGCTATGACATCGCAGGCAAGGCCGGCGACCCCGTGATGGCCGCTGCCGATGGCCGCGTGGTCTATGCCGGCGCCGGCCTGCGTGGCTATGGCAACCTGATCATCCTCAAGCACAACAACACCTACCTCACGGCCTACGCGCACAACCAGACGCTGTTGGTCAAGGAGGACCAGACCGTGCGCAAGGGCCAGAAGATTGCCGAGATGGGCAGCACCGACGCCGACCGCGTGAAGCTGCACTTCGAGGTGCGTCGCCAGGGCAAGCCTGTCGATCCTTCGCGCTACCTGCCTTCGCGCTGATGAGCCGCAGCACCAGGCAAACCGGACAAGCCCCTGCCCCGCAGGGGCTTGTTTCTTCTGCGCCCGGCGAACCGCTGCCGGAATCGGTCGAGGACCAGGACCAGGACGAGGCCGACGCCGAAGGTG
>NZ_JTKZ01000941.1:822-4721 GCF_000799035.1 Delftia sp. ZNC0008 | reverse complement strand
CCGCGTCATTTCGCGGGCATGGGCCATCGTGGTTTCGGACTGGCGCTCGCCGCCCAGCATGCGGGCCAGCTCTGCCTCGCGCGCGGCGCTGTCCAGCGGCTGCACGGTGCTGAGTGTGCCTTGCCGTGCGCGCTGCTTGGCCACCAGATAGTGGTGGTCGGCACAGGCTGCGACCTGCGGCAGATGGGTGACGGACAGCACCTGGCGCGATCGGCCCAGCGCATGCATGAGGCGGCCCACGGTCTCGGCGACGGCGCCGCCCACGCCCGAGTCCACCTCGTCGAAGATCAGCGTGCCGGCCTCGCCCAGCTCGCTGGTGGTCACGGCAATGGCCAGCGAAATGCGCGACAGCTCACCGCCCGACGCCACCTTGGCAATCGGCTTGGGGCTGGCTCCAGGATGGCCGGCGACCAGGAAGGCCACGCTGTCCACGCCAAAGGCACCGGGGGAGTCGGCCGTGGACAGGGCGGCCTCGAACAGGCCGCCTTCCATGCCCAGGCCCTGCATGGCCTGGGTGATGGCGCGCGACAGGCGCGGCGCAGCCAGGGCGCGTTGCTGCGACAGCACCCGGGCGCTGGCCTGGTAGTGCTGCTGCGCGGATTGCTCTGCAGCGTGCAGGGCCTCGATGTCCACGGCGGCGTCCAGCTGCTGCAGCTCCTGGCGCCAGCCGGCCAGCAGTGCCGGCAGCTCATCGGGCGTGCGGCGGTAGCGGCGCGCCAGCTGCATCCACAGCGACAGGCGTGCATCCAGCTCGGCCAGGCGTTCGGGGTCCAGGTCGGCGCGGCGCAGATAGGCCTGCAGCGAATGGCGCGCATCCTGCACCTGGGCCGTGCACGAGGCCAGCACGTCGGCGATGTTCTGGAACTCGGGCTCCAGGTGTTCCTGGTTCTGTATCAGATGGCTGGCGCGGCCCAGCGGAGTGATCACGCCGGCCTCGTCGTCCTCCAGCATCTGCAGCGTGGTCTGGGCGGTGTCTATCAGGGTCTGGGCATGCGACAGGCGCGTGTGCTGGGCATTGAGCTCGTCCCACTCGTCGGCCTGCGGGGCCAGCTTGTCGAGTTCGGTGATCTGCCACTGCAGCCGCTCGCGTTCGCGCTGCAGGCTGTCCTGGGCGGATTGCGCATGCTGCAGGGCTTGTCGTGCCTGGCTCCAGCGGCTCCAGCAGGCCTGGACCTCGCGGCTGTCTATGCCCGCATAGGCGTCCAGCAGCGCGCGTGCTGCGTCGGGCCGCGTGAGGCTTTGCCAGGCATGCTGGCCGTGGATGTCGATCAACTGCTCGCCCAGTGCGCGCAGCTGCGTGGCCGTGGCCGGCGTGCCGTTGATCCAGGCGCGGCTGCGGCCCTGGGTGTCCACTGTGCGCCGCAGCAGCAGGCTGTTGTCCTCGCAGGCCAGGCCTGCCGCCTCCAGCCAGGGGCGCAGCCGCGCGCAGCCGTCGAACTCCACGCAGATGTCGGCCTGGGGGCAGCCTTCGCGCACCACGTCGGCGTCGGCGCGGGCGCCCAGGGCCAGCTGCAATGCGTCGATCAGGATGGATTTGCCGGCGCCGGTCTCCCCGGTCAGCACGGTGAAGCCCGCATGCCAGTCCAGATCCAGGGCCTGCACGATCACGAAGTCGCGCAGCACGATGCGCTTGAGCGCCATGGTCAGGCGCCTCCCTCGTTCCAGCCCAGTTTCTTGCGCAGCGTGGCGAAGTAGTTCCAGCCCTTGGGGTGCAGAAAGCGCACGCTGTGGTGGGCGCGGCTCACGAGGATGCGGTCGCCGTGCTGCAGCGAGGCCAGCGACTGCATGTCAAAATTGGCGCTGACATCGCGCCCGGCCACGACTTCGATCGTGACCTCGTTGGCATCGGACAGCACGATGGGGCGATTGGACAGGTTGTGCGGCGCAATGGGTGCCATCACCCAGGCGGGGATGGAGGGATGCATCATCGGCCCGCCGGCGGACAGCGCATAGGCCGTGGAGCCCGTGGGCGTGGCCACGATCAGGCCGTCGGCGCGCTGGTTGGAGACAAAGCGGCCGCCGACCTCGATGCGCAACTCCACCATGCCGGAGGTGCCGCCGCGGTTGACCACCACGTCGTTCATGGCCAGGGCCTCGAACACGCATTCGCCGTCGCGGATCACGCGGGCGCACATCAGGGGACGCAGGTCCTCTTCGTACTCGCCCTGCAGCATGGGCGTGAGCGTGGCCTCGAAGTCCTCCAGCGCGATGTCGGTGACAAAGCCCAGGCGGCCCTGGTTCACCCCGATCAGGGGCGTTCCGTATTGCGCCAGGTGCCGGCTCACGCCGAGCATGGTGCCGTCGCCGCCGACGACCAGGCCCAGGTCGCAATGCCTGCCCAGGCCATCGACATCGAGGGTGGGGTAGTCTGTGAGCCCTGCGTGCAGGGCCGATTGGGTATCAAGCACGACTTCGCAGCCCTGGCGCCTGAGGAAGTCCGCAATGCGCTCGAGCGCGTTGCTGGCATTCTCGGACGGGGCGCTTGCGCTGGGAGCGTGGTATTTCCCGATCAAGGCAACGTGGCGAAACGTGGACGTCATTTCTGGAAATTACATCATTAAAATCATCACATGCTCGACGAACGTGCCAAGTTGTTGCTCAAAGCGCTGATCGAGCGTTACATCGCTGACGGCCAGCCTGTGGGCTCGCGGACCCTGTCGCGTGCGTCGGGGCTTGAATTGTCGCCTGCCACGATACGCAATGTGATGGCTGACCTCGAAGACCTGGGGTTGATCATCAGTCCGC
The DNA here is from genome assembly GCF_000799035.1 of Delftia sp. ZNC0008. Classification (NCBI taxonomy): domain Bacteria; kingdom Pseudomonadati; phylum Pseudomonadota; class Betaproteobacteria; order Burkholderiales; family Comamonadaceae; genus Delftia; species Delftia sp. ZNC0008. The sequence goes on along the minus strand of NZ_JTKZ01000941.1, from coordinate 1,976 downwards.
ACACCTCGGCCGGCCGCATTCCGACCGCCCGGGGCTACCGGCTGTTCGTGGACACCATGCTCACGGCGGACCGTGCAGATATCGTGACGCCCGAGCTCGTGCCCGAGCAGCCGCAGAAAGTCATCGCCAACGCCGCCAACCTGCTGTCCAGCCTTTCCCAGTTCGTGGGCGTGGTGCTGGTGCCGCGCCGCACCTCGGTGTTCAAGCACATCGAATTCGTGCGACTGTCGGAGCGGCGCTTTCTGGTCATCATCGTCTCGCCCGACGGTGACGTGCAAAACCGCGTCATCTTCACCGACGTGGATTACTCAGCCTCCCAGCTGATCGAGGCATCGAACTTTCTCAACAGCCACTACGCAGGCCTGGCCATGGAAGAGGTGCGCGAGCGCCTCAAGGGCGAGGTCGAGCTTTTGCGCGGCGAGGTGGCCACCCTCATGCAGGCAGCCGTCAACGTGGGCACGGAGGCCATGACCAGTGCCCAGGAGGACGTGGTCATCGCGGGCGAACGCAACCTGCTGTCGGTCAGTGATTTCTCCAGCGACATGGGCAATCTGCGCCGCGCCTTCGACCTGTTCGAGCAAAAGACCCAGATCCTCAGACTGCTGGATTTCTCCAGCCAGGCCGAAGGTGTGCGCATCTACATCGGGGGCGAAAGTCAGGTCGTGCCCTTCGAGGAGCTGTCCGTGGTCAGCGCGCCCTACGAGCTCGATGGCAAGGTGGTGGGCACGCTGGGCGTGATCGGCCCCACCCGCATGCACTACGACCGCATGATCCAGATCGTGGACATCACCTCCAAGCTGGTCAGCAACGCGCTGAGCCACAAGCGCTGAGCCGCGCAGGTTAGGATCTACAATAGCCGTTTGCCATGGCGTGCATCCGCGCTGCCCTGGTGAATCAGGGGCCTTAGCTCATGCTTGGTTAGAGCAGCGGACTCATAATCCGTTGGTGCCCAGTTCGACTCTGGGAGGCCCTACCATCCATTGGTATGAGAAAGCCTGCCGCCTTTCCGGGCGGCAGGCTTTTTTGCTGGGCGCGACGCTGCCGGCTGGCATGGCTGCGCCTGGCTGCCATTGAATGCGACTTCCAGGTTTTTTGCAGAAATATGGCGCTTTTGCCTGGAAGCTCCAAAACCCGCTGCTACAATGCGAAGCGTT
>NZ_JTKZ01000941.1:0-812 GCF_000799035.1 Delftia sp. ZNC0008 | reverse complement strand
GCTGGATAGAGTACTTGGCTACGAACCAAGGGGTCGTGGGTTCGATTCCTGCCAGCCGCACCAAAAAACGCAAAGCCCTGAAGTTAAAAGACTTCAGGGCTTTTTCGTTTTCACGGGCCACCCGCCGGGATGACACCCCCGGTCAGGCTTGCTGCGCCTTCGGCAGCACGATGCTGAAGGTGCTTCCCTGGCCTGGCGCGCTTTCTATCTGCAGCTGCCCGCCATGGCGGGCAGCCACGGTGCGGACAAAGGCCAGCCCAAGGCCTGCGCCGTCCAGGTGCTGATGGTGGTCCAGGCGCTCGAAGGGCTGGCTCAGGCGGGCGACGGCCTGCGCATCCATGCCGGGTCCGTGGTCCCGGATGGCGATGCGGCAATGGCCGGCGTCCTGCAGCAGCAGGCATTGCACCGTGGCGCCGCTTGCCTGTTGCCCGTGCGCTCCGTACTTGATGGCGTTGCCGATCAGGTTGACGGCTGCGCGGTGGAGCATGCCCGGGTCGCCCAGCACGGGGCATTCCTGCTCGGGCAGGCTGAATTCCAGCTGCACATGGGCGGCGCTGGCCTGGGCCCAGCAGCTTTCCACGGCCTGGTCCAGCACCAGGCCCAGGTCCAGCTGCTGCTGGCGCAGCGCCTGCTGCTGGGCACGAGCCAGGTGCACGAAATCGTCGGCCAGCTGCAGGGAGGCCTGGGCATAGCCTTCGATGCGCGGGAGCAGCATGCCCAGGTCGGGCGCTTGTACGGAACCACGCTGCATCTCCAGCAAGGTGATGATGGATGCCACGGGCGCCCGTATGTCGTGCGAGATGAACACGCGG
>NZ_JTKZ01000838.1:0-7037 GCF_000799035.1 Delftia sp. ZNC0008 | reverse complement strand
CCGCGTCTGGATGTGGCGCTGCACATCGGCCTCGGACGGCAGGGCGTCGCCTTGCAGCAGCGGGTGCAGCGGTGCCAGGCCCCGGGCCTGGTGGTCCCGTTCTGTGCGCTCGCGCCGCGCAGGATCCTTGTTCACGAAGGCGCGCACCAGGGCGTCGGCCTTCTGGAAGGCGGGGCGCAGCGCCGGATCGGCCAGGCGCTTTTCCATGGCGGGTTCGCCGCCGCCCGCGCCCAGGTCACGGCTGGTTTCGTCCACGACGAACTGCAGGTCGGGCCTGGCGTCCTTCCAGTTCAATTCCTGGGCCACGGCCTGGGGCGCCTCGGCCTTGCCGGGCCTGAAGCTCTCCCAGGTCCACAGTGCCATGCCCACCAGCACGAGCAGGGAGAACACCAGCAGCACCACGCGCACCACCTGCACCAGCAGGTCCTCGATCCTGCGCAGCATGTTTGTAATCATCGGATTCCTCGGTTGGTTCGTAAAACAAGGGCGCGTCCGGCCCGCCTGCAGGCCTGTTCTGTTGCTATTGATTTGAAAGCACCGGACGCAGACGCGCGAATTCTAGGAAGGCTGCCGCGCACGCGCGCACCGGTTCTCAATGTTTTACATTTCGCGCCAAACTCGAAGTGTGCATGTGCTCCCGTGGCATGCGCCGTCCTGCAATGGGTGTCTGCCGGATGGCGGGATGTTCATGGCCGCAGGGCGCATGGTTCTCCCGCTTGCGGGCGCGCTGGCTTTGGGCCTACCGGCTGTAGCGGCTTCCCGAATCCGCTGTAATGCTCGCTTTGATTTCTGACTGACTAGAGAGGGCTCGCCCATGACCAAAACGTCGCTGGATAAATCGAAGATCAAGTTCCTGCTGCTCGAAGGCATCCATCCTTCCGCACTCGAAGTGCTGCGCAACGCGGGCTACACCAATGTGGAGACCGTGACGGGCGCGCTGGAAGGCGAGGAGCTCAAGCGCAAGATCGCCGACGTGCACTTCGTCGGCATCCGTTCGCGCACGCAGCTGACGGCCGACGTGTTCGCCGCCGCGCAAAAGCTCGTGGCCGTGGGCTGCTTTTGCATCGGCACCAACCAGGTGGACCTGGACGCGGCGCGCGAGCGTGGCGTGGTGGTCTTCAACGCGCCTTACTCCAACACGCGCTCGGTGGCCGAGCTGGTGCTGGCCGAGGCCATCCTGCTGCTGCGCGGCGTGCCCGCCAAGAACGCCTCCGCCCACCGCGGCGGCTGGCTCAAGAGCGCCGAGAACTCCTACGAAATCCGCGGCAAGACGCTGGGCATCGTGGGCTACGGCTCCATCGGCACCCAGCTGTCGGTGATGGCCGAGTCGGTGGGCATGCAGGTGCTCTTCCATGACGTGTCCACCAAGCTGCCGCTGGGCAATGCGCGCCAGGCCGCATCGCTGGCCGATCTGCTGGCCGGCAGCGACATCGTCACCCTGCACGTGCCCGAGCTGCCCTCCACCCAGTGGATGATCGGCGCCAAGGAAATCGCGGCCATGAAGCCCGGCGCCATCCTGATCAATGCCTCGCGCGGCACCGTGGTGGAAATCGAGCCGCTGGCCGAGGCCCTGAAGGCCGGCAAGCTGCTGGGCGCCGCCATCGACGTGTTCCCCACCGAGCCGCGCAGCAACAAGGATGAATTCGTCTCGCCCCTGCGCGGCCTGGACAACGTCATCCTGACACCGCACGTGGGCGGCTCCACCATGGAGGCCCAGGCCAACATCGGCCTGGAAGTGGCCGAGAAGCTGGTCAAGTACAGCGACAACGGCACCACCACCTCGGCGGTGAACTTCCCCGAAGTGGCCCTGCCCGCCCACCCCGGCCAGAACCGCATCCTGCACGTGCACCACAACCAGCCCGGCGTGCTGTCGGCCATCAACCAGGTGTTTGCCGAGAACGGCATCAACATTGCCGGCCAGTACCTGCGCACCGACGAGAAGGTGGGCTATGTGGTGATCGACCTGGCAGCCCAGTCCTCGGGCCTGGCGGTCGAGAAACTGACCCAGGTTCCCGGCACCATCCGCTGCCGCGTGCTGTTCTGATGGCCAGGTTTCAGGATGCTGCGCTTGGGCGCACTTCCTGAAACTGGCGCATTGCCGGCTCGCCCTATCTGCCCGGCTGCAGCAGAAGCCGCATCAGGTCCGTGCGCGTGATCAGGCCGGTCAGCCGGCCTTCGCGCATCACGGGAATGCAGGGCACGCTGTGCCGGGCCAGGGCGTCCAGCAACTGGCCCACGGGCGTGTCCTCGTCCACGCTGAGTTCAGGCGCATGAACCAGCTGGGGCAGCTCCGACAGGCGGGGCGCGGCCCGGGTCTTGCCGGGCAGGCGCTGGCCCAGCCAGTTCAACAAAGAAGGTTTTGCCGCAGATTCGGCCGGGCGCACGGGGCTCATCCACAGCCACTCGTACAGCTCGGCACGGGAGACCGTGCCGGCCAGGCCGCCATCGGCGTCCAGCACCGGCAGGCTCTTGGCCGGGTGCGCGCGAAAGCGTGCGGCCACGGCGTGCACGTCGTCGTCCAAGGAGCAGCTCACGGGATCGCGCGTCATCAGCTGGGCGCAGCGCACGCCGCCCAGGCGGTGCTCGATGGCGGTTTCCTCGGCGGCGGCCAGCAGCTCGGCCAGGTCGTCGGCTTCCAGGTTGTTTTCCTGGCCGAAGCGCAGCAGCAGCGCCTCCAGATCGGCATGGGACAGGCCCAGGCGCGAGGCATGGCGATGGGCCGAATCGGCGGGCGAGGCCTTGGGCGCCGTGTCGGCATGGTGGGGATAGCGCCGGCCCGTAGCGCGGTGGAGCGCCGTGGCCGCCAGGACCAGCGCCAGCGTCAGCGCGCCCACGGGCACGAAGGGCAGCATCCAGCCGGCGGCCAGCGAGGCCTTGGCATTGAGCACCGTCAGCAGGGCCATGGCGCCACCCGGCGGATGCAGCGAGCGCGTCAGCAGCATGCAGCCTATGGCGCCACCCACGGCCAGCGCAGGGGCCAGCTGGGGAGGGCTCCACTGCAGCACGAACAGGGCCCAGAGCGCAGACACCGTATTGCCCACCACGCAGGACCAGGGCTGGGCCAGCGGGCTGGTGGGCACGGCGAACAGCAGCACGGCCGTGGCGCCCAGCGGCGCGAACAGGCGCAGGGGAAGATCCCAGGTGCCCGCATGCGCCAGCCAGACCAGGGCCGTGGCCAGCCCCATGCCCACGATGGAGCCCATGGCCACGCGCCACATGTCCGCAGGCGCGGGGCGCGGCACCACCGGCCCCCATGCTTTTCTGTTCCAGCCCATGGCCTTGTTGTCTTGTTGTCTTTGCCTGCGCGGCCCCGGGGCAGGGCTGCAAAAGCGCGTCATTTTAGGAAGGGACGCCGCTCTTGCTGGCAACATGGGCTTTGCACTGCCTTGGTGCAAACCTGGAAGATTCAGTCCACCACGGACTGGTACACGCCCTCGCGCATCACCCAGCGGTAGGGAATGCGCTGGGCCATGGACTGCATCATGAGGATGGCGAACAGGTCCTCCTGCGGATCGATCCAGAAGAAGGTGCCGTAGATGCCGCTCCATGAAAAGTCGCCCACGCTGCCCGGCAGCGGGTTGAGGCCCGGCGCCGTGCGCACCGCAAACCCCAGGCCGAAGCCCTGGCCCACCTCGGGCGAGGGCCGCTGGGCGCCGAAATACGCCATGTCCGGCCCCATGCGCACGCTGGCGGGCAGGTGGTTGGAGGTCATCAGCTCCACGGTCTTGCGCGAGACCAGGCGCACGCCGTCCAGCGTGCCGCCGTTGCGCCAGAACAGGCACAGCCGCGCGTAGTCGGCCATGGTCGAGACCATGCCACCGCCGCCCGACTCGAACATCATGGCGCGCGTGACCGGGGGGATGGGCGGCATCTGTTTCTGCGGCCCTTCGGGCTGGGGCCGCGCGGCGCGTGCGATCTCGCTGTCGGGCGCATGAAAGCCCGTGTCGGCCATGCCCAGCGGCCCGGTGATGTGCTCGCGCACGAAGGCGGCCAGCGTCTGGCCGCTGACCACCTCGACCACGCGGCCCAGCACATCGGTGGACATGCCGTATTCCCAGGTCTCGCCGGGCTGGGCCACCAGCGGCAGCTGCGCGAGCCTGGTGATGAACTGCGCATTGGTGAACTTGCCGCTGAACAGGCCCGCATCCAGGTACATCTTCTTGACGGGGTGCTCGGTGCCGGCGAATCCATAGGGAATGCCGGAGGTGTGGCGCAGCAGGTCCTGCAGCGTGATGGAGCGTGCCAGCGGCGCGCGCTCCAGGCCCACGCGCAGCGCGGCCAGCTCGGGCAGGTACTGCTCCACGGGCTCGATGATGGACAGCCGACCCTGCTCGGCCAGCATCATGATGGCCAGCGAGGTGATGGGCTTGCTCATGGAGGCGATGCGGAAGATGGCATCGGGCCGCATGGCCGTGCCGGCCTCGGGGTCCAGCAGGCCGAAGCTCTCCAGGTAGGCCAGCTTGCCGCGCCGTGCCACCAGGGCCACGGCGCCCGGGATCTCGCCGGTGTCCACGCCGCGCTGCAGCCGGGCCGACAGGCGCGCCAGGCGCGCGCCGCCCAGGCCTACGGCTTCAGGGGAGTCGGCCCAGGGCAGGCCGGGGATGTGCAGGCGGTCGGTGCTGGTGGTCATGCTGTCTCCTCAGGTGCGATGGCAGGGATTCTGGAGACATGCAGGCGCAGGCGCTGTTCGGTGCGGGACAGCCGGCGCGGAGCGTGCACACGAAAAAAAGCCCGCCACGGTGGGCGGGCTTGGTGGGCCGGGTGGACCGTGCGTGTGGTCAGGCCAGCTTGGCCTTGAGCAGCTCGTTGACCTGCGCCGGGTTGGCCTTGCCCTTGGAAGCCTTCATGACCTGGCCGACCAGGGCGTTGAAGGCCTTGTCCTTGCCTGCGCGGTACTGCTCCACGTTGGCCGGATTGGCGGCGATCACCTCGTCGATGATCTTCTCCAGCGCGCCCGTGTCGTTCATCTGCTTGAGGCCCTTGGCCTCGATGATGGCGTCCACGTCCTGGCCCTCACCTGTCCACAGCGCCTCAAACACCTGCTTGGCGGCGTTGTTGGAGATGGTGCCGTCGCCGATGCGCGCGATCAGCGCGGCCAGCTGGGCGCTGGAGACCTTGGCGGCCTCCATGCCGATTTCCTCGGTGTTCAGGCGGCGCGAGATCTCGCCCATGATCCAGTTGCTGGCCAGCTTGGGCGCATTGCAGGCCCGGGCCGTGTCCTCGAAGTAGGCGGCCATGGCCTGGCTTTGCGTCAGCGTGGTGGCGTCGTACTCGGGCAGGCCATATTGCTCGACAAAGCGCGCGGCCATGGCGCGCGGCAGCTCGGGCATGTCGGCCCTGACCTGTTCCACCCACTCGGGCGCGACCACCAGCGGCGGCAGGTCCGGGTCGGGGAAGTAGCGGTAGTCGGCCGCGTCTTCCTTGGTGCGCATGGAGCGCGTCTCGCCCGTGTCGGGGTCGAACAGCACGGTGGCCTGCTGGATGCGGCGGCCGTCCTCGATTTCCTCGATCTGCCAGCGGATCTCGTAGTCGATGGCCAGCTGCATGTTCTTGAAGCTGTTGAGGTTCTTGATCTCGCGGCGCGTGCCCAGCGGCTGGCCGGGCTTGCGCACGGAGACGTTGGCGTCGCAGCGAAAGCTCCCTTCCTGCATGTTGCCGTCGCAGATGCCGATCCAGGTCACGATCTGGTGCAGCGTCTTGGCGTAGGCCACGGCTTCTTCCGTGCTGCGGATGTCGGGCTCGGTCACGATCTCCAGCAGCGGCGTGCCGGCGCGGTTCAGATCGATGCCCGACTGGCCGATGAAGTCCTCGTGCAGCGACTTGCCGGCATCTTCCTCCAGGTGGGCGCGCACCAGGCGAATGGTCTTCTTCTCGTCGCCGAGGAAGAAGGACACCTCGCCGCCCTGGACCACGGGAATCTCGAACTGCGAGATCTGGTAGCCCTTGGGCAGGTCGGGATAGAAGTAGTTCTTGCGCGCGAAGATGCTGCGCGGCGCAATGTGCGAGCCCAGCGCCAGGCCGAGGCGGATGGCGCACTCGACGGCCTTTTTGTTCATCACCGGCAGCGTGCCGGGCAGCGCCATGTCCACGGCGCAGGCCTGGGTGTTGGGCTCGGCGCCAAAGGCGGTGCTTGCGCGGCTGAAGATCTTGGACTGGGTGGCCAGCTGGGCGTGGGTCTCGAAGCCGATGACGACTTCATAGCCCTGGATGAGTTTCGCGGTCATGGGGTCTCAGATGCCCTTCGGAGCTTGAAGGTGGAAATCGGTGGCCTGCTGGAAGCGGTGGGCGGCGTTGAGCAGCTGGCCTTCCTTGAAGTAGTTGCCGATCAGCTGCAGGCCCACGGGCATGCCGGCCTCGCCAAAGCCTGCGGGCACGCTCATGCCGGGCAGGCCGGCCAGCGACGCGGGCAGCGTGAAGATGTCGGCCAGGTAGTTGGCCAGCGGGTCGCGCTGTGAGCCCAGCTGCCAGGCCACGGTGGGCGCGGCGGGGCCGGCGATCACGTCGCACTGCTGGAAGGCGGCCTGGAAGTCGTCGGCGATCATGCGGCGGATCTTCTGCGCCTGCAGGTAGTAGGCGTCGTAGTAGCCCTCGGACAGCACGTAGGCGCCGATCATGATGCGGCGCTTGACCTCGTCGCCGAAGCCTTCGGCGCGGGTCTTCTTGTACATGTCCACCAGGTCCGTGTAGTCCTTGGCGCGGTGGCCGAACTTCACGCCGTCGAAGCGCGACAGGTTGGACGATGCCTCGGCCGGGGCCAGGATGTAGTACACGGGAATCGACAGCTCGGTGCGCGGCAGCGAGATCGGCACCAGGCGGGCGCCCAGCTTCTCGTATTCCTTGAGCGCGCCATCCACGGCGGCGCGCACGTCGGCCGACAGGCCTTCGCCGAAGAACTCGGCGGGGATGCCGATGCGCAGGCCTTCGATGCCGTCGTTCAGGCGGGCCGTGAAGTCCTCGGCGGGCACGTCCAGGCTGGTGGAGTCGCGGTCCAGGTCGGGGCCGCACATCTCGGACAGCAGCAGGGCGCAGTCACGCGG
>NZ_JTKZ01000720.1:0-12233 GCF_000799035.1 Delftia sp. ZNC0008 | reverse complement strand
GGGCGCCGCCGCACATCACCCCGGCTGCAAGCGGTTGCGGCGCGTGCCCTGCCTCACAGCTGCTGCTGCACCTGGGCCAGCGCGGCCGGATCTTCCATGGTGCTGAGGTCGCCAGGGTCGCGCCCCTCGGCCACGGCCTGCATGGCACGGCGCAGCAGCTTGCCGCTGCGCGTCTTGGGCAACGCACTGACGAAGACCACGCGCGAGGGCCGGGCCACGGCGCCCAGGCGCGCATCGACCAGCTTCATCACGTCGGCCTCCAGCGCCGCGCGCTCGGCCTCGCCTTCCAGCGCCGTGCGCGGCACGGCAAAGGCCAGCGCCGCCTGGCCCTTGAGCGCATCGGCCACGCCGACCACGGCGACTTCGGCCACCTGGGGGTGGGCGGAGATGCATTCCTCGATCTCGCGCGTGCCAAGGCGGTGGCCGGCCACGTTGATCACGTCGTCGGTACGGCCCAGGATGAAGAAGTAGCCGTCCTCGTCGCGTATGCCCCAGTCGAAAGTGCTGTAGATCATGCGGCCCGGAATGCTCTTCCAGTAGGTGTTGATGAAGCGCTGGTCGTCTCGCCAGACGGTCTGCATGCAGCCCGGTGGCAGCGGCCCTTCGATGGCCAGCACGCCCTTTTGCCCGGCGCCGAGCAGTTCCTCGCCCGTGGCCTCGTCGATCAGCTTGACGTCATAGCCATAGACGGCCTTGCCCGGGCTGCCGAAGCGCGTGGTCTGCTGCTCCACGCCGTTGCACAGCGTGAGGATGGGCCAGCCGGTCTCGGTCTGCCAGTAGTTGTCGATGATGGGCTTGCCCAGGGCCTGGCTGATCCACTGCGCCGTGGGCTCGTCCAGCGGCTCGCCGGCCAGCCACAGCGCCTTGAGGCTGGAGATATCGTGGCGGTGCAGGTACTCGGCATCGTGCTTCTTGAGCACGCGGATGGCCGTGGGCGCCGAGAACATGTGGGTGACCCGGTACTTCTCCACGATGCTCCACCAGATGCCCGCGTCGGGGCGTATGGGCAGGCCCTCGTAGAGCACGGTGGCCATGCCCGCGATCAGGGGCCCATAGATGATGTAGCTGTGCCCCACGACCCAGCCGATGTCGCTGGTGCAGAAAAAGGTCTGGCCCGCCTCGGCCCCGAAGATCAGCGGCATGCTGGCGGCAAGCGCCACCGTGTAGCCGCCCGTGTCGCGCTGCACGCCCTTGGGGCGCCCCGTGGTGCCGCTGGTGTAGAGCGTGTAGCTGGGGTCGGTGGATTCCACCCAGGTGCAGGCGACCTGGGCGTCGGCGTGCAGCGCACGCAGGCTGGTCCAGTCGTGGTCGCGGCCGGCGCGCATGGGCGCAGGCGCCAGGCCACGGTCCACGATGAGCACGGCCGCTGGCTTGTGGCTGGCCAGTTGCAGGGCCTCGTCCAGCAAAGGCTTGTAGGCCACGACGCGCCCGCCGCGCGAGCCCGCGTCGGCACTGATGATGACCTTGGGCTCGGCATCGTCGATGCGCGAGGCCAGCGCCGCCGACGCAAAGCCGCCGAACACCACCGAATGGATGGCACCCAGCCGCGCACAGGCCAGCATGGCAAAGGCCGCCTCGGCAATCATGGGCATGTAGATCTGGACGCGGTCGCCCTTTTGCACGCCCAGCGACTGCAGCACGGCGGCCATGCGCTGCACCTCGGCATGCAGTTCGCGGTAGGTATAGACCTTCTCGGTGCCGGTCTCGGTGGAGATGGCGATCAGCGCATTCTGGTCGGCGCGCTCGGCCAGGTGCCGGTCCACGGCGTTGTGGCAAAGATTGGTCTGGCCGCCCACGAACCACCTGGCGAACGGCGGGTTGTCATAGTCGCAGATGCGCTGGGGCGGCACATGCCAGTCGATGCGGCCGGCCTGCTCGGCCCAGAAGGCATCGCGCTCCTGGATGGAGCGGCGGTGGAAATCGTCGAAACGCGGGGCCATTGTCTGTCTCCTGTCGTTGTCATGGATTGGCGGCTTCTGAATTCATAATTATTCATAATGCGCTTGCCCAAAGCTGACAAATCCTGCACAGCGACCCGGGCCGGCCCCCTCCGTCCCATTCGTCTTTCATGGCCCCGCCTTGCGACGGGCGTAAAAAAAGGCGCCGTGCAGGCGCCTCGACGAAAACCATCGCTTCAGCCGCTTACTTGACCAGGGCCAGCAGATCCTTGAAGGCCGGGTGCTCGCAGCTGCGCAGCCACTCGAAGGCCACCATCTCCGTGGTCACCAGTTCGGCACCCGCGCCGGCCAGGCGATCGAAGGCAGCATCGCGGTTGCGCTCGGTGCGCGAGCTGCAGGCATCGGTGACGACCCAGACGTCGAACTCGTCTTCCAGCAGTTCCAGCGCCGTCTGCAGCAGGCAGACATGGGCTTCGCAGCCGGCAATCACCACCATGCTGCGCTCGGGCGCCTGCTGCTGGGGCTTTTGCAGGTGCTTGGGCAGGCTGCGCGCATTGCCGCCCTGGGGACGTGCAGGCGGACGCAGCCACTCGCCCAGTCCTTCGGACACGGCGCTGAAATGCATCTTGGACAGTGTCCTGTCGCACAGCGCGCGCAATTGGGCATCGTTGGCACCCAGGCGCGAGGGGTTCTGTTCGGTGCCGAACACCGGCACTTCCACCAGATGCGCCAGACGAGCCAGTTTCACGGCATTGGCCAGGACTGCCGGGCCCTCGAAGATGGCCGGCATCAGGCGCTCCTGGTAATCGACGAGTACAAGCTGGGAGTCGGAGGCTTCAAGCAGCATGGCGGATCTTTCTTGGAATACGAGGCGGCGCGCGCCGCCCTTCTTATCGGAAAACAGGACAGCCCGCTATTGTCGCAGCTTGGGGGCCATCACCGCCGGGCGCCGGCGATTCCTGAGGTGGCTCAAAAACCCGGGCCTTCGGGGGTCTTATCGAATTTGTCCTACGTTTTTGCGTGGTAATCTCGCGCCCCATGTCCCGATGGCTTATCGCACTCCTGTTCGTCAGCGCCACTGCACACGCGGCCCCGCCCGAGATGCGTGACGACGATATGAACCAGCTGCTGGTCAACCGCAGCCTCATCTCGCAGCTGCGCGAAGCCCGCCACCACATGGCGGAGCGCACTTCCGACTTCGTCAAGGAAGCACGACAAAGCGTCGCCGAAAAGACCTCCGACCTGGTCGTGACCGCCATGGGCTTCATCGGCGTTCCCTACCGTCGCGGCGGCAACAGTGCCGAGACCGGCTTCGACTGCAGCGGCTTTGTCCGTGCCATCTACTCCGAGACCCTGGGCAAGGTCCTGCCGCGTCGCGCTGACCAGCAGGCACAGGCCACGGAAAAAATCGACAAGAACGAACTCAAGCCCGGCGATCTGGTGTTCTTCAACACCATGCGCCGCGCCTTCAGCCACGTCGGCATCTATGTCGGCGACGGCAACTTCATTCATGCCCCCCGCACCGGTGCACAGGTGCGCGTGGAAAGCATGCAAAGCGCCTACTGGGCCCGCCGCTTCGATGGCGCCCGTCGCGTGCAGGACTCCGACGGCCTGGGCCTGGATGCCAGCAAGGCTGCCTTGGCCATGCAGATGCAGGCAAGCCAGCTGCAGTAACCACGGCGGGCTGTCTGCCCTCCCCCAGTCCAGGCGCCTGCAGATGCAGGCGTTTTGTTTTTCAGGGCACTGCACTGCCTTCGTCCCAGGTTGAGACGCTGTCCGACAGGGCCGGCATGCGCCGGGCCCTAGAGTCGCGGCATGGAAGCTTCAGTTCGGAGAAAAGCATGATGTCCTTGATTGGCACCCTCATCGTTGGCCTGGTCGTTGGCCTGCTGGCGCGCGCACTCAAACCCGGCGACGACAGCCTTGGCTGGATCATGACCATCCTGCTTGGTGTGGCAGGATCGTTTCTTGCCAGCTATGTCGGTGTCGCCATGGGCTGGTATGAAGCCGGACAGCCCGCTGGCTGGATCGCCTCCATCGTTGGCGCCATCGTCATCCTCTTCATCTACAGCCTGGTGCGCAGCAAGAGCGCACGCTGACCGCACCGGCGCCAGCCGCCTCCTCCAGCTGGCGCATTCTCCTGATCGACATCTGCCCCGGACCCACTGGCACGCATGATCTTTCGCACATCGGACAAGACCCCTCCCCCTCCACCACCGCGCCACGATGTGGCGCAGGCCGCAGAGAGCGCGCGCAAGCTGCTGCACCGGCGTGCGCTGGTGGGAGCCGCAGCCAGCAGCCTGCCGATCCCGGGGCTGGACTGGCTGGTTGACGCAGCCCTGCTGGCGCGCCTGCTGCCGCGCATCAACCGTGAGTTCGGCCTCACGCCCGAACAGCTGGACAGGCTGGACCCCGGCAAGCGCGAGCAGGTGCAAAAGGCCGTGGCCATGGTCGGCTCGGTACTGATCGGCAAGCTGATCACGCGCGACATGGTGGTGCGCCTGGCACGCGCTGCCGGCATGCGCATGACGGCAACCCAAGCGGCAAAGTACGTGCCGCTGGCCGGCCAGGCTGCAGCGGCCGCCCTGGGCTACGCCACGCTGCGCTACCTGGGAGAGCGCCACATCCAGGACTGCATTCGCGTGGTCGAGCAGGCGGAGCTCGACATTCCCTCGCATCTGCCCACGCAGCTGGAACGCACGGCCCGCAAGGTCGAGCAGACCGGCAAGCAATTGCATGAGCACGGCAAAGGCAGAGACAAGGGCGAGGGTGAGGGCGAGCCCGGGGCCGAGCCATCCGGCAAGCGCCCGCGCTTTTGGCGCCAGCCGGACCGCGGCCCCTGGGGCCGCTCCCAGTAAATGGCGATCAGCCCAGGTCCGAGGCGCGGTGGCGCTCCGGCACCTGGGTGGCCTCGTCTCCCCAGGTGCGATTGACGCGGCGGCCGCGCACCACCGCCGGCCGTTGGGCAATCTCGCGGGCCCAGCGCATCACATGCGTGTACTCATGGGCCGCCAGGAACTCGGCCGCGCCGTACACCTCGTTGAGCACCAGTGCGCCATACCAGGGCCAGATGGCGATGTCGGCAATGCTGTAGTGCTCTCCCGCAATGAAGGCGTGCTCGGCCAGCTGGCGATTGAGCACGTCCAGCTGGCGCTTGGTTTCCATGGTGAACCGGTTGATCGGGTACTCGAACTTTTCGGGAGCATAGGCATAGAAATGACCGAAGCCGCCGCCCAGGTAAGGCGCCGATCCCATCTGCCAGAACAGCCAGTTCAGCGTCTCGGTGCGTGCAGCGGGCTCGGCAGGCAGCAGCGCGCCAAACTTCTCGGCCAGGTACAGCAGGATGGAGCCCGACTCGAACACGCGCACCGGCGGCTCCACGCTGCGGTCCACCAGCGCGGGAATCTTGGAATTGGGGTTGACCTCGACAAAGCCGCTGGAGAACTGGTCGCCATCGCTGATGCGGATCAGCCAGGCGTCGTACTCGGCGCCGCCATGGCCCAGCGCCAGCAGCTCCTCCAGCATGATGGTGACCTTCACGCCGTTGGGCGTGGCCAGCGAATACAGCTGCAGAGGCTGCTGCCCCACCGGCAGTGTCTTGTCGTGGGTCGGCCCGGCGACCGGGCGGTTGATGTTGGCGAAGGTGCCGCCCGAGGGCGCAGGCTGCCATACGGCGGGCGGGACATAGGTGGAGCGGTCGGACATGCAGGATTCCTGTGGTTCGCGGGCATGGGAAAGGCGCCCGGCTGAAGGCCATTGTCCAGCCCCTGACACACTCCTGCCGCCGCGCGCAGAACGCCGCCACGGCGTCCGGGGATTTGCCACAATCGTTGCATGACTGCAGCCCCCACACCCTCCGCCCGCCAGTTCTGGCTCATGAAGAACGAGCCCGACGAATACTCCATAGACCATGCGCTGGCCGCGCCGCAGGCCACCATTGCCTGGGACGGGGTGCGCAACTACCAGGCGCGCAACTTCATGCGTGATGCCATGCAGGTCGGCGACGGGGTGCTGTACTGGCATTCCAGCTGTGCCGAGCCCGGTATCTACGGCATCGCCCGCATTGCCGGCAATCTGCGCACCGACGCCTCGCAGTTCGACCCGGCCAGCCCGTACTACGATCCCAAGTCTTCTCCCGACAAGCCGCGCTGGCTCACGCTGGACGTGCAGGCGCTGCGCAAGACACGCACGCTGCAGATTGCCGAGCTGCGCGCGCATCCTGAACTGGCGCAGATGCGTGTGCTGCAAAAGGGCAATCGGTTGTCGATCACGCCGGTCACGCCCGAGGAATGGAGCTTCATCGAAGGCCTGCTCAGGCACGGCTGAACACGCCTCGCACGGGCTGCTTTCTTACAAGCAAGAAGCCTCTTTCCTGCACTCCTGCCCTGCATCGGCCGCTATGCTTTTGGGCATTTGCGAACCTGGATTTCGCAAGCTGGAGGGACCATCTTCGTGCGCTGGCGAAAATCAAAAGCAAAAACAACCACTGGACCACTCAAGAGCGGCATGGCCGCGGCGCCAGGCCGCCTGCGGCTGGCGCTGCGCGATGCCATCGCCGCCTCGCTGGGCGCCATGCTGGCCTGGGAACTGTCCCACTACCTGCTGGGCCACCCCAGACCCGTCTTTGCCGCCGTCACCGCCCTGGTCTGCCTGGCGCCCGGCCTGCCCAGCCATCTCAAGCAAACCTGGGGCCTGGTGCTGGGCTGCGCCATCGGCATCATCGTCGGCGAACTGGCCTGGCTGCTGCCCGACACCATTCCCCTGCTGCGACTGAGCCTGGCCTCGTTGGTCGCGCTGTCGCTGGCCGCCATGCTGGGGCAGCCGCCTGTGGTTCCGATACAGGCTGGCGTTTCCGTGGTGCTGGTCCTCAGCATGGGGCCCAGCGCGGCGGGCGAAACCCGGCTGGTCGACGTGCTGGTCGGCGCAGGCGTGGGCCTGATGTTCAGCCAGGTCATCTTCACGGCCAATCCGCTGCGTGCCGTATCACGTTCGGCAAGCGCGTTGCTGGGCCAGCTGGCCGACGGGCTGGACGCCACGCTGCGTGCCACCGCCACCCACGACACACCCGACGCCACTGTGGCACTGGGCCAGCTCACGCGCAGCAGCGATGCGCTGAGCGCGCTGCGCACCGCCCTGGCGGAGGCGCAAAGCGCCAGCCGCTGGTCCGTGCGCGGACGCCTGGGTGGCGCGGCACTGCAGACCGTCACGGCGCGCTACGACCGCCATGCCGTGCGCCTGTACGCCAGCGCGCTGCTGCTGGGCGAAAGCCTGGTGCGCGGAATGTCGCATGACAGCGGCCTCATGCCGCGCGCCATCGTCCTGCACTGTGAATGGCTGATCGAAGCCTGCCGGCAACTGGCCGCCAATGGCAACGTGGTGGCCCTGCAGCCCGACGACGCCCTGGGCAGGTTGGCCGCCTCGGCCCCCCAGGCGCCCACCCAGCCGCTGCCTGAGGCCTGGCTGTCCGCGCTGGACCACGCACGACAGATGGAAGAGGCCCTGAAGGCGCTCACAGGTTCGCGCGACGCGTGATCAGGCGGCAGCGCGTTCGCGCTGCCTTGCAGGCGCCGCGCTGATGCGCGCAATGGCTCCGGCCAGCCACCAGCCGATGGCGCACATGGCCGCCGTCACCACCCAGGTCCACTGCCATCCGCCCGCCTGCACTGCCACGGCCGCCACCAGAGGCGGCCCTGCAAACTGGCCCACGCTGGACCATTGCTGCATGAAGCCCACCGTGGTCGAAACAGTGGACTCATCGGGGGCAAGCCGCACGGCCATGGAAAACAGCGTGCCCGGAATCAGTCCCCCCGCTGCCGAGAACACAACTACCGCAGCAAAGCGCAGCCACAAAGGTGCCAACGGCTGGCCTTGCCATTGCACATAGGCCAGCAGCGCGCACAACGCCATGCAGCCGAAGCCCAGGCGCAGCGCCCGCGAGGCGCTCCAGCCGCCTTGCAGCAGACGGCCCGATGCCACATTGCCCGCCATGTTGGCCAGCGCCACCACGGCCGTCAGCGTGCCCGACAACGCCGCTCCCAGGCCCGCCTCGGCATAGACCGTGGGAAGAAAGCCGATGACGGCCATCCACTGTCCCGAATACACGGCAAAGCCCAGCGCCACGCACCAGGGGCCAGGGCTGCGCAAAGTCAGCGCCAGGCGCGGACGC
Source organism: Delftia sp. ZNC0008 (assembly GCF_000799035.1). Taxonomy (NCBI): domain Bacteria; kingdom Pseudomonadati; phylum Pseudomonadota; class Betaproteobacteria; order Burkholderiales; family Comamonadaceae; genus Delftia; species Delftia sp. ZNC0008. The sequence goes on along the minus strand of NZ_JTKZ01000720.1, from coordinate 4,169 downwards.
CACCCCCCGCCAGCCGCCGATGTACTAACGGGTGCCTTCGGGCCGTCTGCCGGCACGCCGTACCACACGGCGGCGCAAGCCAGGGCAGAGACCAGCCCCAGAAGCAGCCACCACAGCGGCCAGGAAGCCCAGGCCATCACCCAGGGACCCAGCAGCAAGCCGATGGCACTGCCCAGCGGCATGTAGGTGCCCCACCAGCCCATGCGCGCGCTCAGATCGTGCGGCGCCACGCACCGGCGAATCAGGCCTGGCCCCGGCATGGCGACCAGCAGAAAGCCCAGTCCTTCCACGGCGCGCAGGGCCAGCAACGGTGCAAAACCCGTGGCGATGGCGCCCAGGGCGCTGGCACCCGCCATCAACAGCAGGCCCGCCAGCATGCTGCGCCGCAGTCCCCAGCGGTCAGCCCCCAGGCCCACCACCAAGCCCAGCAGCATGCCGGCCACCTGCACGGTGGAAAGCAGAAAGCCGGCCTGCAGCAGGGACACGCCCAGCTGCTGCTGCAGCACCGGCACGGCCGGCGGCAGCTTGCCTACATGCAGGGCCGCGCTGACGCCGGCCATCACGACGATCCATGAGGGATGCACCCCCTGCCTTGTTGTTTCCATTGGATGCGGTTTCCTGGGGGCACATGCCGTGCGCCCTGTGGGTGATGTGTGAAGTATCGAAAGCATAGGCCAAGCGGCGCCCGCAAGCAGCGCCCCTGGCATCTGCCCACCAACCGGCTTGCGGCAGCGGGCATCGGCAGCGCATTCGACATAGCCCGTGGCACTGGAACGCCCAGGTGAGGCGCTCCAGCTGCGCGGCCAGGCATTTCCGCTGCCCCAGAAACAGCTTGGCCTGCGAGGCACCCCATGGCACCTCGCAGGCCTTGCATGCCGGACAGAGGCCGCATGCGCTGCGGCCTTTTGCCCGTCCTCCCCCACCGATTCCTGTCAGGCCTTCATGGCATCACAGCCTCAGCTTGGCACTGGCCAGCAACACACCGAAGCCCACCAACATGCCGCCAAAGGCCCGGTCTATCCAGTGCCGTACGGCCAGCAGCCGGGCACGGACCCGCTGCGCGGAAAAGCACAGCGCCACGATGCAAAACCAACCCACATGGGCCAGCGAGATGAACCCGCCGTACGCCAGTTGCGTGGCCAGCGATGTGTCCTGCCCCACGATCTGCAGGAACAGGCTCACCACAAACACCGTGGTCTTGGGATTGAGCGCATTCGTCAGAAAGCCCGTGCGCAGCGCCGCCATGTCGGACAGTACGGCAGCCGGGTGGCTGGCCATTTCTCCGTCCGGCCGGCTGCGCAGCATGGTCACGCCCAGATAGATCAGATAGGCTGCACCCAGCAGCTTGACCACATCGAACAGCCAGGTGGCCTGCTGCATCAGCAACCCCACCCCAAGCAAGGTATAGCTGACATGGACCAGCACGCCCAGACCTATGCCCAGCGCCGTGAGCATGCCCGCGCGGCGCGAGCGCAGCAGGCTGTTGCGCGTGACCATGGCGAAATCCGCCCCGGGGCTGATCACGGCCAGCAAGGTAATGGTGACTACAGCTATCCATTCGGTCATGCATTCTCCGTCCGACTCAGTGCAACGCGGGATAGTATTGGCCTTCCATGAAAATACATAACGATGTTTTCTGACACAGTTAGTGAACTCAATTCACAGACTCCCAGCAAGCGGCTGCCGTCGTTGCAGGCCCTGCGCTGCTTCGAAGCAGCCGCCCGACGGGAGAACTTCAGCAAGGCAGCTGAAGAGTTGCATCTGACCCACGGCGCCATCAGCCGGGCCGTGCGCCTGCTGGAAGACGATCTGGGCGTGACCCTGTTTGACCGCCGCAGCCGCCGCGTCTTCCTGACCGACGCTGGGCGCCATCTCGCACAGGCCGTGCATGAAGGCCTGGAGCGCATGCGCCAGGCGACGCAGGAGTTGCGCGCACGCGCGCGGCATGCGCGCCGCTGGGTGCTGTCCTGCGAACCCACCTTGCTGATGCGCTGGCTGATTCCACGCTGGCCACAGTTCCAGCAAATGCATCCCGAGCTGCAACTGCACCTGGTGGCCGGCGGCGGCCCGTTCTCGTTTGCGGACGGGATCGACCTGGCCATACGGCGCGACGATTTCGCCCTTCCCGCAGGCTGCCATGCCGAAACGCTGTTCGCAGAGCGCATAGGCCCGGTCTGCCGGCCCGATCGCCTGGCGCAATGGTGCGACCGCCACGCGCAAGAGCACACGCCCAGGCTGCGCGCCGATGCGCCCTTGCTGCAAAGCCGCACGCGCCCTGGCGCCTGGGCCACCTGGGCCGAGTACAGCGGCCAGCCCCAGCCCTCGGGACCGCAGCTGCAGTTCGAACATTTCTATTTCACGCTCCAGGCTGCCGTGGCCGGAATGGGCGTGGCCATAGGCCCCTGGCAACTGGTGCGCGACGACATTGCCAGCGGCGTGCTGGCGGCGCCCATGGGCTTTGTGGAGGATGGATCGCGCTATTGCCTGCTGTCCCCTGCCCCGCCTGCACCGAATGGCGTGCACGCGCAGTTGCTGCAGTGGCTGCGCTCCCAGACCTGAGCCGGCCTGCGACCCGTACTACCCCCCAAAGCACAAAGGCAGCCGAAGCTGCCTTTGTGTCCTTGCCCGTTCCGAAGGCCGGGCGTTGCGCTTACTTGCGCTGCGGCGGCAAGTCCGTGCAGGAGCCGTGCGCCACCTCAGCCGCCATGCCCAGGCTCTCGCCCAGCGTGGGGTGAGGATGGATGGTCTTGCCGATGTCCACGGCGTCGGCACCCATTTCAATGGCCAGCGCGATCTCGCCGATCATGTCGCCCGCATGCGTGCCGACGATGCCGCCGCCCAGGATGCGGCCATGGCCATGCGCCTCGGGGCTGTCGTCGAACAGCAGCTTGGTGACGCCTTCGTCGCGGCCATTGGCAATGGCGCGGCCCGATGCCGTCCAGGGGAAGACCCCCTTCTTGACCTTGATGCCCTGGGCCTTGGCCTGGTCCTCGGTCAGGCCCACCCACGCCACTTCCGGGTCGGTGTAGGCCACGCTGGGGATCACGCGGGCATTGAAGGCGCTGGCGGCCAGCTCCTTGTTGCCCTGCAGTTCACCGGCGATGACTTCGGCGGCCACATGGGCCTCGTGCACGGCCTTGTGCGCCAGCATGGGCTGGCCCACCACGTCGCCGATGGCGAAGATGTGGGGCACGTTGGTGCGCATCTGGATGTCGACTTCGATGAAACCGCGGTCCGTGACGGCCACGCCGGCCTTCTCGGCGGCGATCTTCTTGCCGTTGGGCGTGCGGCCCACGGCCTGCAGCACCAGGTCGTAGACCTGGGCCTCGGGCACGGTGACGCCGTCCTTGGCGGGCGCGAAGCTGACCTTGATGCCTTCGGGCGTGGCTTCGGCACCCACGGTCTTGGTGTTGACCATGATGTTGTCGAAGCGCGGCGCGTTCATCTTCTGCCAGACCTTGACCAGGTCGCGGTCGGCGCCCTGCATGAGGCCGTCCATCATCTCCACCACGTCCAGGCGTGCGCCCAGCGTGGAGTAGACGGTGCCCATTTCCAGGCCGATGATGCCGCCGCCCAGGATCAGCATGCGTTTGGGCACGCTGGCCAGGTCCAGCGCGCCGGTGGAGTCCACCACGCGCGGGTCCTTGGGCATGAAGGGCAGGTGCACGGCCTGGCTGCCGGCGGCAATGATGGCGCGCTTGAACTGCACGATCTTCTTGCTGCCGGTCTTTTCCTGGCCATCGCCCGTGGTCTCTTCCACTTCCAGGTGGTTGGCGCCGACGAAATTGCCGTAGCCGCGCACCACGGTGACCTTGCGCATCTTGGCCATCTGGCCCAGGCCACCGGTCAGCTTGCCGATGACCTTGTCCTTGTGGCCGCGCAGCTGGTCGATGTTGACCTCGGGCGCGCCGAACTTGACGCCTGCCACTTCCAGGTGCTTGACCTCGTCCACGACGGCCGCCACGTGCAGCAGCGCCTTCGAGGGAATGCAGCCCACGTTCAGGCAGACGCCGCCGAGGGTCTTGTAGCGCTCGACGATGACCACGTTCAGGCCCAGGTCGGCTGCGCGGAAGGCGGCAGAGTAGCCGCCAGGGCCACCGCCGAGCACGACCACGTCGCAGTCATAGTCGGCCACGCCACCCGCGTAGCTGGCTGCCGCAGGAACGCGG